>JAJRBU010000050.1 GCA_028679315.1 Methanoregulaceae archaeon | reverse complement strand
ATAACCGAACCTTTTCTTTCCAGTGAAATGTCGTGAAACGTTTGATTAAGCGTTGTTTCATAAAGGGAAAGGTCACCTGTCCAGCAATACTCCATGATCTCTGCCCGGAGGTCCTGGATCTCTGATTTCGGAAATTCCAGGACACTTTCAGAAGTGGTCTTCCCAACGAGCGCCGATTGATTCACGATAAGGGCGAGAAAAACGAGGATGATGCTGATGATGAAGCCGAGCATGACAATCCACTGCCCGTTTTCATTCATTCTCGCCATAGCTGCACCTCAAGAAGGACAGTTCGATTGCCGGGTTCTAAATACGGAATGTATTGGGGAGATGGATTGAATTCTTTAAGCGAAACCCAGCGACTGACTTTTACGGCATTTTCGCGATAATATTCTTGTGATTCATCAAATGAAAATGAATTAATCCCGCTAATGTTACGATAATAAATCGTTGCATTATATTCATAATTTCCCGATACCATCCCACTACCAGATTCCACATTTAGATAAGCAAGGAATTGATTATGAAATTCATTGGTTTTGTTTCCTTTTACTAAACTGGAAAGGTTACTCTCATCCCCGTATTTATTGGGAGTATCCATCATGGCAAGAGCATCGTTCCCCAGCTGCTGCAATTGCAGATCGATAATATGGACATCCTGTTGTGTAAGAACTGTAGTTGTACTCACAACAAGATATGCAGTTACTACGATCATGAGCGCAGCAGCGATCCCTTCTATGGTATACAGTTGCCCATCGTCGGTTACCATACCCAGACCTCCAGCACAGCGGATTGAAGTTCAGGTAACGAGGCTGCAGAAGATGAATAATCATAGTTATAGTCTTGGTTTGTTACGTTTTGATCAAACGTCATGATGAGGTCGATTGTTCCAAACCGGTCATATCCGATCCTGGTGAAGAATCCCTTTTCGAGATTGATGGACACATAATCTGTCACCGTATTTGCGGCCGGATCTCCTGAGTTGTACTCCTTATTCCCATCGATAGTTACTATCATCCGTGGAGAGTCATCATAGGCATCAGCACCTATGCATCCCCCACCTGTCAAAGCGATAGGGTAGGTACAGATCTGGATGTCGGTAATACTGGGCCATGCACCCGTTCCATTCTGGCTGAAATTCCTGAACAGGATGGAAACATTCTGACTAAGTGGATCAATCCGGTACGGCGGTGGTACATCATCATAAAGTTTTGTAATATTGAAACGGAATGAGGTAGTTTTCAAACATGATTCGCTTTCAGATGTGGCATTATAAATATGAATGGAATCAGGTTTCTGGATTTTGACGATACGCTTTATATACCCATACCTTGACTGATCGGGAACAGGATCGCCAACGCTTCTCGTTTGTGAAGATGAATCAAGAGTCTTTAGGGAAATGTTGAAGTGGTAAGGATAGTCCCCAAAGATGAGTTTCTCCCGATAATCTTCAGGATTACAAAATGTTCCTTCAGCAAGACATCCTGTTGAAGAGGTATCGTCAAAAAATTTTCCAACCTTGTCCTGCAACAGTATTCCGGGGTAATTTTTCTGGATTGCCAGGCCAAGCCTTTTAACGTTTGCTCTCTCTGCAGGGTATTTTAAATCTGCAAGCTGCCAGTTCGCTGGCTCCCCTGGATCCTCAACCAGCACGACCGACGTCCGGTATGCAACGGCATCATAATCGATCGTCCTACTTTGCAGATGAACGAGCAGCCCGGAGATCATGATCCCGACGAAAATGAGAGCAATCAAAAAAATTGTGAAACCAATGAGGAAGTCAAGAGAGAGTAACCCCTCTTCCCTGTCCACTTTCCGGGGAAATCGCATCGTACCAGCAGTTATAGAAAACGAAGCTTATAACCAATTGGTCAATTCATATTAACTTGATCGATGAAGAAAGGGAAGACCAATGACAACTATCGTACGCGAGCTTACACCGGCTGAATTTCCTCTTGCAGAGAAAATATGGGAGCAGTACCGGGGTCAGAAAGCAAATTCTGCGACGGAAAGGATTTTCGGTGTAATTGAGGATGGGAAGCTTGCGGCAACTGCCCGGTTCACCCGGCACCAGGATGGGAACGAGATGGATTGCGTCTTCTCACTTGATGAGTACAGGGGGAAGGGGTATGCCCGGAAGGTAGTACAGGCCCTTGTTGATGCCTGTGGTTCGGAGCGGATATATATTCATTCCACCCTCGTCTTGATCTCCTTTTACAAGACTTTCGGGTGGACTCCTATCCCTGAAGACCAGCTGCCAAAATCCATCAGGGAGCGGTTCATCTTCTGCTTTGGAGAGATGGAGGGGTGCAATGTCTGCCCGATGGTCCGGGAACCTGGCCGTGTGAAATAGAGCAGAAATAGGAGATAAAATAGGGCAAATAGTGGAGAAATGGGATAGGTTTGGGAAAAATGGGGGTAAAATGGCGGTATAAAATCATTTCTCTGCTGAAACTGGGAAAAATGTCGTTTTTTAACCCATCAGGAGACTCCCCCTTTTAAGACACAGGAAAAAGGTTCGCTATCGCATTCTGGCAGCGATTCATAGAGAGGTCCGGGCAAATTGGACCCCCCTCAAAATACCTCCCCTGAAAGCCCGATATAGCGAAAACTTTTTAACGATTTTAATCGATTAATTTGAAAAAATAACTATTTAAAAGAGATTTTTCCAGACGTGTGAACGGTTCTTCCACTCGAAGCTCACATGACATCGGAAACGGAGCCTAGATTGGCCTCCGATTATCCTGGAGGAACCTGATCGGGAAAATGCTATCAAATATGATAAGCATCCTGAAAGTGGGACATGAAGACTGTTCACTCAGAATATCGGGTAGAATCGTTTTTATGTAAAAATAAAAAACCTGTACCAGGCGGCTAGATCTGGATCGATCGAATAAACCGGCCTCACGTTCCTTTGCCTCACTGCAATATCTCGAGCGGGATCCCGGTATCAGAGGCGAAGGAACTCCGGCGTTCGAGCATCTTCATCGCCCGTTTCAACCGAGCCCTGAGCCGGGTATTCTCATTCTCAAGGCGACGGACGCGCCGGTAAAGAGGCTCAGCTCCGCCCGCACCGCAGAGGCTTGCAATATAGTGCTTCAGGTACCGGTCTGCATTATTCTGCTTCCTTGGTATCCACTGGATATCGAGCCTGATGTTCTTCGTCACAATCAGGTCCTTTATGGCAACTTTCTTCCGGAGGAAAGTGGAATGGCACGATTTCTGGTACTCCGAGAGATGCCAGACCACGACCTGGCTGTCGGTCCGAATTGTCGCACGCGAATATTCAGGAAGGTGCTCAAGGGCAAGGATGACCGCGTTGAACTCGGCCTCGTTGTTGGACGCTCCTCGTTCATAGGAGAAAAAGACCTCCTCTCCCGGGAACAGGGCGACCGAATGACCGTCCCCGCTCCCGTCCACCACAATATCGATCCGCTCCTGCATTGGTACCTCACTATATCCCGTGAAATAGAAATCAGGCTGGATTTCGAATGTTCCAGAATCTTGGAAAAAGGAGGACAGGGCGCGAGGGGGGACCACCGGGCCATCCGCAATCTCCCCAACGTTCCTGTCCTGGTGCAACCGGTTCTCTCCCTCCGGTGGCTATAGAAGGGAATCAGACCTTGTGATATTTAAAATTTTTGCTTTGATCGGCAAAATAATGATACAAATCGCCCGGTATGAAGATTGGACCGTTTTCCGGAAAAGGAGCTGTTCAATGAAAGTGCCCAAAAAAATTAACGGATGATCTTTGCGATCGGGATCTCAAGGATATCCTGTGCCCCGGCAGCTTTGAGGCTCGGGATAAGCGTATTGACATGACCTTTCTGCACGACGGTCTGGATGCTATAGAAATCCACACCGTGCAGGCGACTGACCGTAGGTCTTTTAAGGGCAGGGAGAACGGAGACAACCCGCTCCATCGCGTTCTCAGGTACGTTCATGGAGAGGAGCACCTGATGGCGGGCATCGATGACACCGAGAAGCAGCGTTACGATCTCTTCGATGGCGCGGCGCTTTGCCACATCTTCGAAACTCTCGCGGTTGGCGATGATGACCGTATATGACTCCATGATCTGCCCGATGATCTTGAGTCCGTTCCGTCGCAGCGTGGTACCGGTTTCCGTCAGATCCACCACAACGTCCATCAGGTCCGGCACCTTTGCCTCCGATGCACCGAACGAGTGGAAGAGCTGGACCGGAATGCCAATCCGTCCGAAGTACTCCTTGGTAATCTCCGGATACTCAGTTGTCACCCTGCTGTTTGGGCGAATCCTGGTGACATCATCGATCGGTTCATCGCGGTGGACTGCCACCACAATCTTCACCGTTCCTTCTCCCGTCTTTGAATAGGAGAGTGGGGCTACTTCCCGCACTCTCGCCCCGGTCTCCTTCACCCAGTCGAGCCCCGAAATACCCATGTCAAAATACCCCATCTCTACATATTTGGGGATCTCCTGTGGGCGGAGAATCTTCACCTTGCCGATCCGGCTGTCATGGATGAGTGGATTATAATCCCGGTCACCCCGTTTCACCTCAAGGTCTGCTTCCTTGAAGAGCTGGAGGGTCTGAGCTTCGAGGCTGCCTTTGGGAAGTGCGATAGTGATCATGGCATATAATTTGACAGCCCAGGAAAAAAACACCCCTGATTGATAATGGGGTTGGTATGCCTTTGCACTACTGTCGTATACTTTCCTTGTCTCTCATCGAGGATTTAAGAGAGGGAATGGATGACGAGCCCGGAGAGGAGCTTAGGTTCAAACCATGTTGATTTCGGGGGCATAATGCCGTCCTTGTCCGCAATTGAGAGCACGGTATCCACCTGTAGTGGCTGCATTGAGAACGCGACCGCATAGTCCCCCCGGTCAACCATGGCCTCAAGATCGGCGACCGGCCGGGCACCACCAAGGTACTGGAGCCGTGGATCACCACGGGGATCTTTGATCCCAAGAATCCCCTCAAGTACCTGACGCTGTAGGAGCGAGACATCAAGAGAGTTGATCAGATCTGACCGCACCGTATCCGGCAGCGAGCATTCGTACCATATTCTCTCCAGGTACATGTGAAAGACATGGGGACGATCAGTCCTTGGGGAGATCTGGAAAGAACCATTATTTACCGTCCCATAGGGGAGGACCGAACATGTCCGTGAGATCTCCTTCATGAACTCGCCAGGGGTACGTCCCCCAAGGTCACGCACAAGCCGGCTGTACCCATGAATACGGACACCCGAATCGGCAAAGAGTACTCCCATGAACCGTTCTGCTTCACCATTATCATCACCCGAATCCCTGCGCCCTCTTGCTACATTTACGGCGGATTTTGCCCGGTGGTGACCGTCTGCAATGTACAGCCTGCCCACCTGTGAAAAGTTCCCTTCAAGAAGGGAGAGTACCCTGGCATCAGAGATCCTGAAGACCTGGTGGATGGATCCATCTTTCCAGTGTACTTCCTCATCCGGGCATCCTACGGCTAGTGAAGCGATAGAACGGGAGAGATCACCGGAATCCCGGTAAATGAGTACAACCGGGCCGGTCTGGGCATTCACGGTATCGATATGTCGTGTCCGGTCCTCCTCCTTATCATACCTGGTCTGTTCATGCCTCCGGATAATCCCTGATTCATAATCATCGACATGGAGGCAGCAGCAGAGTCCGATGTACGTGTCGGTGGGTGTGATGACCCGGTAGATATACATACACGGCCCGGGATCACGTGCCAACACCCCTGATGACATGAGGGAAGAGAAACGGTCCTTGGCATGCGTATACACACGGGGATCAGTCGGGGCCAGTTCAGGAAGCTCGGCGTCCGGACGGCTGATACGTAAAAAACTCATTGGATTATCCCTGATGACAATCCGTGCCTCTTCGGCGGTTACTACATCATAGGGCACCGCAGCAACCTGCGGGGCAGCATCCCGGACAGGCCGGACTGCTGCGAAAGGAAAGATTCTAACCATGAAAATACCGGCTCTCTTTACTCATTTCCTCTGACACTATATTATTCCAGTGACACCCATAGTATGTGGCAATGGGCGACACAGTCACGATACGGCGGGCAAGACCTGAAGATATCACCGCTGTCTCTGATATCGAGCAAGTCTCCTTCCCGGATCCCTGGAGCGCGGGTATCCTCGCTGAAACGCTCAGTTACTTCCCAAAGACATTTTTCGTCGCCACATTCCGGGGATCGGTTATCGGCTTCATTGTGGGAGGCCTTGAAGATACAGGTGAACAGATATATGGGCATATCTGCAACCTGGCAGTTGCTCCACCGTTCCGTTACAGCGGGGTGGGTAGGATGCTTGTCGAACGCGAGGAGCACCAGTTTGCCATCGAGCTTGCCGCGGGGGTTCAGCTTGAGGTCCGACTCTCCAACTACGCAGCCCAGCAGTTTTACCGAAAGATCGGATACCGCGAGGTCTTCCTGATTGACCGTTATTATGCAAACGGTGACGATGCCGTTGTCATGATGAAATGGTTCAGGTTCTAGCGGCCCAGAGTCTGGTGTGCCCGTGCAAGGTGCTGGGCACCGAGCGCGCCAAGCAGCGATAGTTCGCCGGCAAGGACCGCTGCCGCGATGATCTCGGCAAATTTCCGCCCATGCGAACCTGGCGGATCCCCACCCCCAGCAACCCCGAGAAGTTTGAGGCACTCCTGCTGGGTCGCGATTCCGGTTCCTCCCCCGACCGTTCCGGACGGGAGTGAGGGAAGCGTGACGGAAACATAGGCTCCTCCGGAAACAAGATCCACCGTTGTTATTGCCAGGCTTCCCTCCACCACGTGGGCAGGATCCTGGCCACAGGCAATAAACAGCGCGGCGATGATGTTAGCGGCTTGAGCATTGTAACCAAGCGAGCCCGCTCTTGCCGACCCTACCAGGTTTTTCCGCATGTTCACTTCTGCAAGAGTGGCAGCATCGGTCTTGAACACCTCGCGGATGAGTGTATCGGTGAGCATTACACCCGCAGCAACCGAACGTCCCCTTCCCATTATCATGTTGATGGCAGCCGGTTTTTTATCAGTACATACATTTCCTGACAGTGCAATCAGTCTGGCACCCGTTTCGGTTACGATCAAGTCTGCCGCCTTAGCGCTCGCGATCGTCACCATGTTCATGCCCATCGCGTCCTTGGTATCGAATTCGAGACGAACAAAGACGCTTGTCCCCGCTACAAAACTGGTTATTCCCGTGAGTTTCCCATGAGAGGTCGTGCTCTCGGCAGCGGCGGCTATCTCAGCAGGATGTGAATTCACATAATCAACAATGGTGCGAGCATGGACTACGTCCCTTGCAGCAAAGACCGGTGCACGGGTCATGCCATCCCTGAAGATGCGGGCTTCCGCCCCACCAGCCCGAGTGATAGCACTGCACCCCCGGTTGACCGAAGCGACGAGGGCCCCCTCAGTGGTAGCAAGGGGAAGGAAAAACGAGCCTTCTGCGTACTCCCCATGGACAATGAGGGGCCCGGCAACCCCGACCGGGACCTGGATCGCCCCGATAAGGTTCTCACAGTTCTTCTTTGCCACCCGGTCGACCGGGATGGTATAGGCACCAACTGCCGGGAGCGCGACGCCGGTTTCGCGTTCAATATACGCCCGCCGAACCCGGGCTGCTTCGTCTGCCGGGAGTTCCTCCTCGAGCGCATAGAGTTTAAGCGACCCCATTTTAAGCCTCTCGAGATAATCTTCCATAGATATAGGTGTGCGTTCCCGGTATACATGAGGGTGACTGAGCAGAGATGGAGAAGCATGAGCAGTGGGCGGTAAGGGTGCCCCGGTACCGGGGAGAGGAGATACGACGGGAGCTTATCCTTGCCGGAGTCCTGGACCGCGAAAAGAGGCCCCGGATTGATGGTGAATCGCTCCTTTTACCGGTAATAAAAGAGATTGAGGGGGCAGAGCTGAATGTGTTCGAGACGCGGGATCCCCTCCCCCACTTGCCGCGTCACGAACTCATTGGAGGGATTGCTATCATGCTTGATCGCGACCCTGCAGCGGCAGAGCAGCTTCTTGCGCTCCGGCCATCGCTCCATTCCGTCCTCTTCCCGTTAAGTGATGTTCAAGGAGAGCACCGTATCCGTAATTTCGAGGTGCTGGCAGGCAGACCGGTCACCGAAACGCGCTGCCTCGAATACGGGCACCGGTTCGAGATCGATCTTGCAGAAGCGTACTTCTCAGCCCGTCTTGCCACCGAGCGGCAGCGGATCGCTGCGCTTCAGGATGAGGGTGAGCAGGTTCTCGATATGTTCACCGGGGTTGGCCCGTTTGCGATCATCCTTGCAGGAAAAGCAGGGGGTGTTCTTGGTGTGGACATCAATCCCGGGGCGATCCGCCTCCTGGTCAGGAACGTTTGGCTGAACCATGCAGACAATGTCATCCCCTTTCTCGCCGATGCGAACAGGCTTCCCAATCTCGTCTCCTGGACCTTTGACCGGGTTATCATGAACCATCCAACGGGAGCACTTGCCTTCCTCCCGCATGCGTTCCATCTCTGCAAACCCAGCGGCACCATCCACTGTTATGTGCTCCAGTCCCGAGAGGGGGAAGCTATCCCGGAACTTATGAAATATCCCGTTGCAGAAGTCGCTGAACACTACGTCCGCTCCTATTCGCCAGGCAAGTGGCATGCGGTGTATGACATACGAAAAAAAACCTGAAGAGATCAGGTTCAGCTTCCGTTATCCCTGATTCCCCCACCCGGACGAAGGAATAGTATCCCGGGTATCCGAATCCCGCGGTTATCCAGAAGGTAATCCCGGAAGAGGAGTATTTAAAAAAGGTTATTCTGCGGGTGCGTACTTGGTCCCGTAGTAGATGACACCACTCACCCCGTCAGCCCCTATCCGCCGGAAAACTGGTTTTACCCGCATCCCGATCCGGGCTTCATCAGGTGAGCAGACGATCTGCGCTGAGATCCGCGGCCCTTCGTCGAGTTCAATAATCGCAAAGACGTAAGGGGTGAGCTGTTCAAACTGCTCGCTTGCCGTGCGAATCACGGTAAACGTCACAATTTTTCCGTTTCCAGCAAACTTGTGGTCGACGATCTTTCCAGCCCTGCGGCATTCCGGGCAGAAGGAGCGGGGCGGGAAGAAGTACCTCCCGCAGGTGGTACAGCGTGTTCCGATCAGGTTATAACGTTGGGGAATCTTTCTCCAGAAACGAGCGACCGACATGCTTCACACCCCCAGGATATGCACGGCGACCGTTGCCCCGGTGCCACCGACATTGTGGGTCATCCCGATTTGAGCGCCCGTGATCTGTCGTCTGCCTGCCTCTCCCCTGAGCTGCTGGGTGATCTCGTATACCTGTTTGATCCCTGTCGCACCGACGGGGTGCCCGCATGCCTTCAATCCCCCGCTCGTATTGACGGGAAGGTCCCCGTTCAACGCGGTAACCCCCTCCTCGGTAAGCCGGCCGGCTTCTCCTTTCCGACAGAAGCCAAGATCTTCAATGGCACAGATCTCGGCAATGGTAAAGCAGTCATGCACCTCTACCATATCGATATCCGAAGGTGAGAGCCCGGCCATCCTGAATGCCCGTTGCCCTGCAGCGATGGTAGCATCAAGGGTGCTGATATCACGCCGGTCATGGAGAGTGATGGTATCGCTTGCCTGGGCACTTGCGAGTACCCTGATGGGAGTATCGGTAAACTCCCGGGCACGGTCGAGCGGAGCTACTACGACCGCTGCCGCCCCATCAGTGATCGGTGAACAGTCGAAGAGCCGGAGGGGATCTGCGACAAGCGATGACTTGAGGACCGTCTCAAGGTTGATCTCCTGCTGGAACTGGGCGATGGGATTTCTCGCACCATTGTAGTGGTTCTTTACTGCAACAAGACCGAGCTGCTCACGGGTGAGGGGGTACCGGTGCATGTAGTCCCTTGCGATCATTGCATAAAGGCCCGGGAATGTTGCACCGGCAAATCCTTCCCATTCGCGGTCAGCGGCACCAGCCAGAGCATCCACGCTCGCACCGGTACCAACATCGGTCATCTTCTCAACACCCGCCGCAACAACGATATCCTCAAGTCCTGATGCTACAGCAATCACTGCCTGTCTGAATGAGAGACCCCCTGAAGCACATGCCGCTTCGACCCTTGTAGCAGGTACATGATGGGACGCAAGCCCTGCATAGTCTGCGATCAGGGCGCCGACGTGCTCCTGTTCGATGAAGCGCCCTGCACTCATATTGCCTACATACAAGGCATCGATCTGTTCACCGGCAACCCCGGCATCCTCAAGCGCAAGCGCGCCTGCCTCCACAAAGAGATTCCGGAACGAGGTATCCCATTTCTCTCCGAAGGTGGTGCACCCTGCCCCAATTACTGCTACGTCTCTCATTTCTGCATCACGATCTTTCCCTTGTGTCTGGCATACTGTGCATAACCGATGTAAATCGGATCTTTCAGCAGCTGCTCGACTCCCGGTGCTGCATCCCGCCGGAACGAACCCCCTTCTATCTGATCGGTCACCTCGATATCAAATGTATCGCTTCCGGCCCCGGATCCAAAGGAAGCGACAAAGATGCGGTCGCCGGCCTTGGCGATATCGAGTGTCGCGGCAAGTCCGATCATGGAAGAGCCGGAGTACGTGTTGCCAAGCCGGGGCACCACAAGCCCAGGTCTGATCTGGTCAGGAGAGAAGCCGAGTATCTTTGCCACGCGCTGGGGGAACTTTGCATTAGGCTGGTGGAACACGGCAAAATCGTAATCATTCGGGCCTTTTCCTGACTGGTCAAAGATCAAACGGACCGCTCCTTCGATGTGTTTGAAATATCCGGGCTCTCCGGTAAACCGGCCTCCGTGCCGCGGATAATCTTGCCCCTCCCGGCGCCAGAAATCAGGGGTGTCAGTAGTAAACGAGCAGGTCCGGTGGATGAGTGCGATCGGGTCTTCCCGGCCGATCAGGAAGGCAGCACCTCCTGCTGCAGCAGTGTATTCAAGTGCATCACTTGGTGCACCCTGCGCGACATCTGATCCGATGGCAAAGCCATACCGTATCATCTGGCTCTTTGCAAGCCCCATACAGGTCTGGATCGCAGCGGTACCCGCCTTGCAGGCAAATTCGTAATCGGCTGCAGTCATGCAGGGGGTAGCCCCGATCGCCTCACCGACCGTACAGGCAGTCGGCTTGACAGCATAAGGATGGGACTCCGAACCTACGTACACGGCTCCGATATCGCAGGGATCGATCTCCCTGCGCCTCAGTGCGTTTCGTGCAGCCTCAACTGCAATAGTGGCAGCATCTTCGTCAAGGTCCGGGACTGACTTTGAATATACCCCGAGTCCCCCAATCACATCCTCGGCATTTGCGCCCCAGACCCTGGTGATCTCTTCCACTTTTATCCGATACCGGGGAATGTATACCCCGTATGTAATGATTCCTACCATCGTTCTTCCCTCAATATATCCACAATCTCATCGATACCCATCATGGTGCAGAGTACGGTGATGTGGTCCCGCTCGGCCATCTTTGGTACCAGGGGATGGACGAGTTCGGGTTCGATTCCCTGCAGCATTACACAGCGTGGCTTGAAAGGAGTGACCCGTATCGCCACCATGGGGGATTTTCCAGAGGTTACATCGGTAAAGATGAGTGCACGTTCTGTACTCCACCCGTAGATACGGTTGAACTCGTTTGAAGAGAGCTGGGTGATAGCGTTAAGACTGTTGACGATTGTATAGCCAAATATTAACTGGTTCAGGGACCCGCACAGGGTCTTACATGAGAGTAATTCCGTTAACCTGGTGAGCTGGACCGGGCTGGCATAATCAAAAATGTCGTAGATGACATTATCGTCAATATCGGTATACAGGATCTTTGCAAATTTCTTGATGTATTTTCCACCGTTTGCCTCATCGATGGAAAGGATCGTGTCAACAATCTTTCCGACAACTGCAGTACCGGGACTTTTTCTTCTCCCGCTCTCGTAATCACTGATCACGGAAGGGGAGACTTGCAGGTGTTCACAGAGCACGCCCTGGGGGATGTTGAAACTCATCCTCCATTTCTTCAGGGCTTTCCCTGGCGATTCTGAAAGCGTTATCTCCCCAGCCATCTTCTCGGCAAGCAGATACCGCACATCAGATTTCATGCCTCACTATGAGGGCAGCGGGGTTGATAAAATTAACGAACATGACTTCGACATTCCACGAACCCTTCTTATAGATACTCATAAATAATAAGCATCTCAACTTTGATAAAGAAATGATTTTGCCCGAGGATCTCCAGTGCCTGAAAGAGATTGCCCTGAAGGGTGGCCTGAAAGGGCCGGTCTGGGTCTCCTCCCAGTCACTTGGGAGCGCGCTTGGTACAAGCCCGCAGACTGCATCACGGCGCCTCCAGTCTCTTGAACGACAACAGCACCTCTCCCGCTCGGTCAATCCGGATGGGCAGTATGTTACGGTCACGCGGAGCGGTGAAGAGATGCTGAGGCATGAATATGCAGATTACTGCCGAGTATTCGGGAGCGGGCGGGTAGAGTTTGTCCTCCATGGGACCGTAATCTCCGGTCTTGGGGAAGGCCGGTATTATATGAGTCTTGAACCCTATGTGCAGCAGTTCTTCCAGAAGATCGGGTTTGCCCCCTATCCCGGAACCCTGAACATCAGGCTTGAACCATCGAGTATGCAGGTCCGGAAGAGGCTGGATCAGCTGGAATGGGTACGGATCCAGGGTTTTTCAGCGGAGGGCCGCACATTCGGGGATGCCCGCTGCCTCCCCTGCAGCATTGCAGGTATCCCCTGCGGCATTGTGATCCCTGGGAGGACCCATTACCCCGATGATGTTCTCGAGCTGATTGCACCGGTCTCGCTCAGGGAAGCACTGATGGTGAATGATATGGACGAGGTGAAGGTTGAGGTGGCACCATGATAGAAGAAGCACTAAGAGCCCTGCGGCAGGGGAAATTTGTCCTGCTCTATGATTTTGACGACCGGGAGCGTGAAACGGATTTTGCCATACGTTCGGATATGGTACGCCCGGCAGATATTGCCCTGATGAGGAAGGATGGAGGAGGGCTGATCTGCACGGCCATCCATCCAAAGGCAGCAGTGTGTCTCGGCCTGCCTTTTGCACGCGACGTGCTCAGTTCCTGTACCGGCATTGCAGAAACAGTAGGGGATATCCCCTACGATCGGAAGAACCACTCATCGTTCTCGCTCTGGGTGAACCATCGAAATACGTTTACCGGGATTACCGACAATGACCGGGCTCTTACTATCACAGCTATCGCAGATGAGGTGAAACGGAGCCTGAACGGAGGAGGGTGCGACTTCCATGGCAAGTTCCGATCACCTGGTCATGTTGCAATTCTCAGGGCATCAGAGGGATTGCTTTCCTTGAGGAGAGGCCAGACCGAGCTCTCGGTTGCGATGGCTATCATGGCAGGAATCACCCCTGCGATTACGGTCTGCGAGATGCTGGATGATCGGTCAGGCCTTGCCCTATCCAAAGAAGACGCCAGGGATTATGGGAAAAAGCATCAGTTCGTCTTTGTCGAAGGAAACGATGTACTCGACGCCTGGGAACGTTTCTCATCCGGATAAATTTTTAATCTGCCTGAAAAGCCGGACAGAATAGGGCATGATTCGCCACTCCCCTGTCTTTTATGGAACGTCTCTGTATTGTTGGATGACTCACAAGGATGTTTCAACACTCTATTGTTTCCTTTGATACCCGTGTGAAACAGAAGCTTGGGAATGGTGAAGGTGCGTATCAACCGGGAAGACTGTGTCAGCTGCGGACCTGCGCGGATGCGTGCCCCGCATTCTTCGAACTCGGAAGTAATGATACTCTCCTACGGATAGCGAAAGCATATCGGGTCGACGGAAAACCTGAACAGGGGGATGCACCTCCCGATCTCGAAGAGTGCATCAACGAAGCCGCGGTGCTCTGCCCGTTGCAGGTGATGTTCGTTGGGTAGTCAGATCTTCATTTTTTAGAGAGTTCGAGGAGTTCTTCATCGGGCAATAATTTTGCGATTGAAGCCTTTGTCGGACAACGCCCTGGTTTGATCCCACGGGCTTTAGCCGCTTCCTTCAGCACCTTCAGGTCCAGGTTTTTGATCAGTTCGGCTCTTTCTTTCTCATTCATAGATGATCGGACGAAGATGTCTGCCCGGGAAAATAAAGATTATTGCTGTTCACATACTGAGCTGGGTGAGTGCTTCAAACACCATCTTCCTGAACACTGCCGGATCGGTATGGTACTCTTTTTGTGCTCTCTCACCGTATTTCGTCGTTCCCATTTTATCAATGCGATCAAGCGTGGAACGAGCGCAGTCAAGTACCCAGCGGTCCCGTGTTTCCTTTTCAACAGGGGTGACGGACTCGCACCGGACCGAGATCAGGGTAGCTCCGTCAGGTGTCTCATATACATTTGGTTTCCCTGCAACAGCAACGAAGGCTGGGGCTTCGATCCGGGCCATCTGCTGCATTGCTTCCGGCTGGTAACTCCCTGCCATGATAAAGAATGTCCCAGTAGGGTCTACTACCCTGGCCCGATAGAACATGTTCTGCTCCCCCTGCTTCTTCTTCTCGGTGAGAGTACCGACAAGGAACACCCGGTTGCACCGCTCCCCTGTTGGAAGGAGTACATAGGTAGGGCTCTTCTCATCGTCGCCCTCCCTGAAGTGAATTCTTGTCTCGCGGAGCTCCGCGGCAAAGACCCGACGGGCCGGTTCTCGTTCAAAGGTTGCCTCCCTTCGCGTAAAAGAAGGTCTCTCAGGGGTTACCATCAGGGTGCCCCCCCTGCCCTGTTCAGGAGTGCCGGGATCTCACCGGGATCAAAATGATGGAATCCGCATTCTGAAACCAGTATCCTCTGGTCGATCTCTCTTCCCCTGCAGGTAAAAAATCTCCCGAGAATCCGCTCACGCATCCTCAGGAATACCTCGTCCATCCCCAGAGGGTTGTTCTCTGCAAGATCTTTTGCCTCCTGGATCGAGATGCCGGTCAGTTTCTCGGTAACTTCGCGCTGGACCAGAATCTCGCGGGTCTCCTCTCCATTGTCGAGCCAGCCCTTTATTCTGAGATCATAAAGAAATCCTGGCTGGATCTCGTGTACCGGGCAATAGTTCTGGCGCGAGAGGACCCGGTTGCATCCTTCCACCGGGCAACGCTTGATGAGCCCGGATCCTGGTGCAATATGAACAAGGGCCCCGGTGAACACTCTTTCCCCTCCGCTTACGGGGATATCTCCTTCTTCAGGTACTACTGTTGCGGTGGTAAGGTTGAGGGACATTCGACCCTGGTACTCATCGACAAGGGCGTAGTATACACTATAGACGGTTCCCGGATTGAGCCGTTCCTTCCCTTCCTCTTTCCATATTACGAATTTTACCGTGCCTGATTCATCCCCGAGGAGTCCAGCCTGGAGCATCCGGTCATGGCTCACATCCCATTCCTGGATAAACTTTCCCTTCACACTCCCAATACCGGGTGTCAGGTCACCGATTGCGAGTATCTCGGGAATCAGGGGTGTTTCACGGGAGATCTCTTTTATGGTGGTCCCTGAATGAATCTTCAGGTTGGGTGATCCTCTATACTCATCCACGACGACCGATTCGAAGCGGTACCATGAACCGACAGACAACCGGGGGGCATTTGCTTTTGCCCATACCACAAACCGCATTGCACCAGTGGGATCAGCAAGGATCCCTGTCTGGGAGATAGCGGCGGAAGGAGAACTGGAGAGAGAGACCACTTTAGCTTCGATCGTTGCCCAGTCACCTGAAGAGAGCTGTCGGAGCTGGCGCTCCTCTCCGGCTGCAGCACCAGTCCCGGGTACGAGATCCGGGATTGAGAGATCGCGGGCAAGCTCGTTTAAAACAGTTCGTTCTGCTTCCTGGGGTGGCACTCCAAATTCCTCGATGAGACGGCGGAGTTTTCCTTCGATTTTTGTCCTGTCGGCCTGGTGGCCTTTTGCACTTACTTTCAGGGAGATTCTTTCACTTATAACGGAATAATCCATGTTCATACATCTCCAGCCTAAGGTAGCTGGATCGTTCCTAGATAAAGGATCCGAGCGGGTAGTGAAAATGATGCATTAGCTGCAAGTTTAAGTACCTGCACCCTCAAACATAAGAGGCATGGAATTAACGGCTGACAGCACGATTTACGACCTTCTGAAAGCGAAGCCTGAATCGGCCGAGGTACTCTTCAAGTTCGGGATGGGCTGCGTGGGATGCGCGATTGCCCGCGGTGAGACTATCCGCGAGGCAGCCATGGTCCACGGTATACCGCTCGAAGAACTCATGGCTGCACTGGGCATCAAGGAAACCTAAAAAGAAGTTCAGAAAAGGGGTGGGCTGGCGTGGGATTTCACGTCTATCCCTGTTTTTTTCTCTGTCTTGTCTTCAGTTCACGAAGCGATGCTTCGGGATTCTGTATCAGATAGTGTGCAATTCCCGGCTGGTGGAGCAGGGTGCACCCGGCACAGTTCCAGACCGGCCCGTTTCTCGAGGCGCTCCTGACCCACTGCCCAAGCGATTCATCACCGCATGGGTAGAAGGGGCAATAACAGAATTCACAGCGCTGCCCCTCAAAATGGCAGGGATAGTAAGGACAGGCTTTGGGAAGCCACTCAGCCCAGTGGTCCCCGCCATATCTTGAATAGATGAAAAAGGAGGGCGCGTCCCTTATCACCACACCTTCACGCCGTTGCAGGGCTTCGGGCACTCCGAACAAGATTGCCGCATGGATTCTCATGCCTACCTCGGTAAGGACTCCTGCATAGGGATGTATAACGGGACCTTCAGAGGCAACGATTACGGCATCGGTGGGAGTACCCCAAACCTCGTGACCTCGTCTCCTGAGCGCTTCTGATTTTGCCTCGGTTGCAGTGATAATCGCTCCTGCGAGTGCAGCATCGGACATCCCTTCACTGCTATAGACAATGATATTGATAGTCCCGGAAGATCCCCCGTGAATCTCTGCAGAGATAAAAACCGTCACAAAATCATACTGGAGAATGCAGACATGCTGCATTCTGACTGCGGAGAGAAGCCCGAAGAAATCGCCAGGGAGTCCTTCCCGTGATATGACTGCGGAGAGTTCTTGGATTGGATCCCGGGCATCCCACCCCTGTTCGACGGCATGGTTCAGAAGAGTACTGACCGAGCCGATCCCGCCACCAGCCCCTGTACTCAGCGACCGGAAATTTCCTCGTACAAAGAGGGTGTTCTCCCGGATATAATACCTCATACGACCGTGTAGCGTTTCCGGTCCTTCAATTCCTGCTGTTTGCCGGCGTTCCAGCCTGAAACTTCCTGAAGATATCCGGTGACACGGCTTATCTGGACAACGTCATGCGAGCCACAATCAGGACAAACCGGCTCTCCGCAGAGGGGACAATACTCGATCCCCGATATGATCTCATGAGAACAGTGGCAGTGATCAAGGGGGCACATGATGACGAGGTGCTCATCGCCGCACTGCGGACAGGGGATTTCATCGACGATAAGGTGACAGGTATGACACTTGTATCGCCGCTCGGCAACAGGTAGGTCTCCAAGACGTTTGTATTTTTCAGCCTGTTTCTGCTGTTCCTCGCTCCATTGCATACAGTAAAATGAACGATTCAGTATTTTAAAGTTTAGAACGGGTCCTTTCGCCTCAGGTGACTCATAGGGCTCATCACATGATCAGCATCGTCGTCTCATCACAGGCGAAAAGGATTAAACTCTGCTGCAGCGGAAGCCGGATCCGGCGAGAGGTAGATCTGACGACCGACGATGATGCCATCGACGAGACCTGCCATAATGGCGGCATCACCTCCCTGCGTCCCTATACCCGGCGAATATATCTTTTTCGTCCCCACAATTTCCCGGAGAAGACGGACGCGAGCCGGCCGGGTGGCAGGGGCGATGATACCGTCAGCTCCGAGCCTGACTGCGAGGTCCGCAATCTTTTCGGCAACACCACCATGGAAGAATTCTTCAGCCCCCGGGTGACTCATCTCGGCAACGAGGTAACATTCCCCACCATGGTCATGGGCAGATTCGATGCAGGCCTCTGCTGAGTCGCTGCCAGGAAAACCATGGCAGATGAGGGCAGAGAATCCGCAGGAAAAGACCTGCTCGGCGATCAGGTGGTTGGTGTTCGGGATATCGGCAACCTTGAAGTCAGCGATCAAGGGAAGGCCTGTTGCAGCGAGATCGCGGGCAACGGTGAGTCCTGAGGAGAGGACAAGAGGGTATCCAATTTTTATCGCATCGATGTAAGGGGCACACTGACTGGCGATGCGGATGGCATCGTCGCTCTCAGTGACATCGAGGGAAAGGATCAGAAGAGTCATTGCGCTATCCGCTCCAGCACTGCCGCAACCAGCATTGGCAGGGTGATAGTCGCATCCCCATAGACAGTCACCGCACGTGCATCCTCAGTAATTTTCCCCCATGATCGCGCCTCTTCGAGGGTTGCACCTGATAGCCCCCCAAGATCCGGCCGGTCCCCGGTGAGCTGGACAGCATAGGTAAATCCCTGTGGGGTCATCAGCATGCTCTGAAGGATGAAGTTCTTCGGAACCCCGCCCCCAACAAGAAGTGCCCCGGCACTCTCGGCCGTAAAACAACGATCGATCAGGCCTTTCATATCAGAGAAAGCATCAACGGAGATTTTTCCCGACTGGGAGTACAACCAGCACTGGAGCCCTATCATCGAATCAGCTACCGCCGGGCAGTACACTGGTATCCCATTCTCCGCAGCGATGGAGAGGATTCCCCGGTCGAGCCGCTGCCCAAGGACGGTCAGAAGCTCGGTAATGGGATAACTTCGTCCGGGATCGAGTGCGCAAAGGGATTCCTGCATGAAGGTTTCAAAGGTTAAAAAGGCCTCATTTGGGAGGAAGACATCGTAAATACGGTTGATCTCTTCCTGCCGAAGATCGATGTCTGAACAGAACGCAGAGCCATGATAATGCCGGCATCCAAGTGCTTCGATGATGTCGTGGGTGAGATTGGCCCCGGTACTGACCAGGAGATCGATATAGCCGCGCGAGAGGAGATCGCTTACTATCCCACCCATCCCGGCAGGGACCATCGCTCCTGCAAGTCCGAAGAACTTCACAGTTTTTTCATCGGTGAGCATCTGTTCATAGATGTCAGCAGCCCTGGCAAGCGCACCACCATTGTACGCTCCGGCCCGTGCGAGCTCGCACATCAGCTCGTTGACGCTCATACGAGGCTTTAGTGATATCTGCTCCACGGGATCCCCGCATTCCATGATAAGAACTTAAATCCCTGATCGGTTATAACTGCGTCTTCACCGTTACATCCATTGGGGATATTCCCGTAGTTCTGTGGTATAAAGAAAGAAATCTTTTCGGTTCTTCGAATCAGATTCTATCAAACCATCCCATATGCTATGCCAGTGTCACCAGCAATCACCGGAATCATCGAGCGCTATCAGGCCTCTGCCTTCAAAGGGGACATGGGCAGGGAGACTCTCTGCAGGGAATTCATCGATCCCTTCCTGGAGTGCCTTGGCTGGAAGAAGAGACGAACCGGAAACGGCCTCGGACAAAGCGGCCTGATGATCGATGTACCGGTGCGAATCAGCGGCAAGGCCGGATACATCGATTACATCCTTTGTACGCGTGAGGGTTGCGTTCTCCCGATCATGGTCACCGATCGCCCTCTCTGCTGGGAGAGCGCCTATCTCCTTTTGAGGTATGCATGGAATGCCGGGCTTGACCTCGCTATCCTCACAACATTCGGTGAATCGGCCGTATATGACACCACCACCCCGGTACAGTGCAGGGAAGACGTGGAGAGAGCATTGATTACCACAATCCCTGTTGACCGATATGCTGAGCACTGGGACCGGATTGCTGCTGTCCTCTCCCGTGAATGTATAGCACAGGGTTCGATCGGGCTTTTCCTCAAAAAACAAGGGATCAAGGAGGAATCACGGATTGGGCAGGTGCTACGGAAGGATCTGGAAGCGTGGCGGGTGCTGCTTGCGAAAAGGATTGCCCTCCACAACCACGGGCTGGCTGAGGACTCCCTCCACGACGTGGTGCATTACATCCTTGCCCGGATCCTCTTTCTCCGTATCATGGAAGCAAGGAACCTCGGGCAGGAAGGGGTGCTCATGAGGGTCACCGAAGGGGGATCAGCGTATGGAAGGCTTTGCGGACTTTTCCGGTACGCTGAGGAAGAATATGGAGGAGGTCTCTTTTGTTTCTCGGAACGTGCGGGAAGGCCAGAACCCACGGATCCCCTGATTTTCACCCTTTCTGTCGATGATGATGCGATCAAGACTATTATTGCCGGCTTGACATCAAGGCAGAGCCCTTATGAGTTTGCTGTCATCCCGGCACGGGTACTTGCCCGGGTCTTCTCCTTTTATCTTGAGAGTGTGATCCGAATCACCAACGGGCACCAGGCCGTCGTGGAGGAACGTCCTGACCAAGGAAAATCCGTGTGGCCTTATCCTATTCCTGATCAGATTGCAGAATATGTTGTGGGAAGGACCCTCTCCGAGCTCGTAAAGGAAAGGACCCCGCAAGAGATCCAAACCCTCCATGTACTTGATCCCGCCTGTGGATCCGGCTTGTTCCTGATCATGGCATACGAGTTTCTGCTCGAATGGCATCGGGACTGGTATTTCAGGAACCTCCTCCCAGTCCTGCAGCGAGGCGATTGCTCTGACGATGATATCCTGTCCCTCCTCCCTGGGCAGATGGAGAGCGTGAACGGGGACAGAATACTCCCTCTCCCCATCTCTCAGGGGAGTTATGGAGATACATCCGGAGAACAAGAGAGATGGAGACTGACTCCTGCAGAGAGAAGGAGGATCCTCCTATCCACCTTGTCCGGTGTTGACATCGACAGGAATGCGGTCGACACGACAAAGATCCTTCTCCTTGTCACGATGATGGAAGAGAGTGGGAGGGAGGGGCTACCGGGCCCGGATCTCTCATCCTGTATCCGGTGCGGGAATTCAATTGTAAGCCCTGATTTTCTGGACGATCCTGATACGTCGCTTATCGACCCCGGTTCCCGGGAACGAATGAGAGTGTTTGCCTGGGAAGACGCATTTCCCCACATCATAAGTCCGGGAGGATTTGATGGGGTGATCGGAAGTTTTCCCGCGTATCAGCGTGAATCACTCAAGGGAGAGACCGAGTATCTTGCGAAGCATTACTTCTGCTTTCCTCTAACGGGAGAACTTTATCCCTGTTTTGTTGAGCGAGGAATTTCACTTTTGAGGCAGGGAGGGATTTTATCCGCCATATTTCCCAATACATGGCTGCGTGCGAGGCATGGATCAAAGCTTCGTCTGTTCCTGAGTCAATCCGGAATACAGGAGATTATTGATCTCGCCTACCAGGAAACGGGGAGTCCCACTATCCCGCGTACCTGTATAGTAACGGTGGTAAAGGGGGAACCAAGCCCCTCTTTATCGGTAGTCCGGGGAATATTCCCGGATACTGAGCACTTTTCGCATTTCCTTGAGAAAAATAGGTACAGCGTTCCGCGATGCCGGATCGGGGAGGAAATCTGGATTCTCGCGGATACCAGCGCACAGGACCTTATCGGGAAGATTCAGAATGCAGGAACGTCGCTTGCCGAGTATGTGATGGGTGCACTGTACCATGGAATCAGGATTGGAATCAATTCTCCCCGGCTCATTGATGGAGTGACTATGAAGCGGTTGATTGCAGAAGATCCAGGATCAGCAGCGATCTTCAGGCCGTTCGTTACCCCCGGAGGACTGAAACGCTACCTTCCTCCATCCCCACAATGCTACCTAATCATCACTGCTCAGGAAAGTGCTGATGCGGAATATCCCGCAGTGTTTCGTCATCTCAGGAACCATTCAGGAGTGGCAATTCGAAAGAAAAGCGGGACAGGGACATACAAACGAACAATGCCGGATGCAAATTCCCAATCCGGGTTCCCTTGCAAAGACAGGTATTCTGACCTATTTGCCAGGCCTAAAATAATGTTTCCCGGAATTGCGAGAGAAAGAAGGTTTACCCTGGATTGTGGTGGTCATTACTGCCCTCATACATGCGGGCTAATCCTATCCTCCTCTCTCTATCTTCTCGGGATTCTTAACTCCCGATTAATGTGGTTTTTCATTAGTCAGACCCTGCCGCCTTTCCGGGGGGATTACCGGAGATTGTACGGCCCTCTTTTTGAAAATATTCCTGTCTATGTCCCTGACTTCGAGGACCGGGAAGATGCCATCCGGCATGATTCAGTCGAAGTGATGGTCCGGCAGATGCTTGCTCTCCACCAGATGGTGAATGAAACGGAAGATCCGGTGAAAAAGGCGGTATATTGGCAGCAAATCAGGGATAGAGATCACAAGATAGATCTTCTGGTCTATGATCTCTATCGGTTAACACCGTATGAGATCCGGATAGTAGAGACGGCCACTTCAGGAACAGAACAGCCCCTCTGATTATCCAGTCCCGTACTTTTCGAGGTCCGGATTCCCCCTGCAGAGCGGTTTTGCCAGGTGTCGCCGGGCAGAAGGGGGAACCTCGTACCACCCTGGTTTCAGCTCCCTCGTGATGCATACCAGATCCGGTTCCTGTTCCCGCGCACCGCAGGTCCTGCACTTGTATCCTTGGCCCTTCCCGGCACTGGTCATCCTCCTGCCGCAGGAGACGCAGAGTGGTGCCTTCCGTTCTGTCCGGGAAACAATGGAGATCACCCCTATCTTCTCAAGGTTGATGCTGCCACCTTTGAAACTCCCTGCAACCACTACCTCGTCCCCTGGACAGAGCAATCGTATGATATCACGGAATCCTTTTGTCGGCTCGTATGCCATACACCTGACAGAAGATCGGGTATCAGAAAGCAGGAACGAGACGTGCCCGCCGTTCCTGGTGACAGGGGCCGTGGAGACCCTTCCCCTGACAAAGTAAGATCTCCCTGGTTCCAGAGCACCTGGAGATCCCGCCACCATGTGAGCATCGGTACCCTGGTTTGTGGTAAAGATATGTTCTCTTTCAGGATCCTCTGATACCACCATCATTCGTGCCCGGAGCACCCATTCCCCCGATACCCCTCTGATCCCATAGAGAACCGGGTCCGGAGTATGGGGGACACAGACAACGATATCGTTCCTTCTGTCTACAGTGTCCCAGGTGTGAGGATATGTCTCCTGTTCAGCGAGAAACAGGCTTTTACGGTCGACGATCCTTGGTGATCCCAAGCATTCAGGCCTGCGATAGGTCAGAATCTCAGAGGTTTTGTCTTCCAGGAAGCTGGAGACTGCCGCCACAGCCCCAATCAGGCCCCTCCCGTTTTTATATCCTCTGAAGAGCGCATCCGATTCCTCGAGCAGTGCAATTGCCTCGCTGATCTCGCAGAAGTCGCTGACCGCCTTTTGGTAGAATGCTGGAGGAAGCGCATCCTCTGAAACTACGACACCCGGGTTGGTATCCTCGCATGAGAAATCTGCCAGCTCTTCGACAATATCACAGGCCATGCAAAAAGCCGTGTTGGCATCACCAATAACATCGAGGCATATCGCTGCATTCCCTCTTGTCTTGTAGATCACATTGGGATTCAGCCTGATGAGAAATGTCTCACAAACGGTCATTCCCGAATCGGAGAGCCGGTCCGCAAGCACCGCTCCAAGGTAGGTGGTGCACATCCCTGCCGGCGAATCCGTGTCATCGATTCCGATTCGCATGTGTGCACTACTATTAATATCCTGCCCTGCTATATCCATTCGTAACGGAAATGTCCCAGGATCGCCTCCTCCAGATGGTGATATCAGTACTGCTTATGGCCGGATTCCGGGTCACGGAACGGTTCTCCATGCGGCCGCGGAGTTTCGACCTAATTGCAGGACGGAGGGAGACCCTCCTTGTCATCAAGGTTGTCTCGCATATTGACAGCGTGAGCGAGGAGACGGCACGTGACCTCGATCACATTGCACGGTCGCTCCGGGGGTCTCCCGTGATCATTGGTGAGAGAGCCCGTGACGCGGAGCTCGAGCGGGGAGCCGTGTATGTCCGGTACGGGATCTATGCAGTCAGTGTTGCCACGCTCTATGATGCCTTTGTAGAGGACAATCCGCCCCTTGTGTATGCCTCTCCCGGCGGACTCTATGTAAACATCAATGGTGAGGTGCTCCGGGAGCAAAGGGAGAAGCGGAACCTTTCCCTTGGTGACCTTGGTAACCTTCTTGGCGTTTCCCGGAGGGCTATCAGCAAGTACGAGGGGGGTATGGGGACTACGCTCGACATCGCTCTCCGGATTGAGGAGATCTTTGATGCAGCCCTGGTCCGGTCAATCGATCTCCTCAGATACGAGTCGCATTTCAGGGATGAGCCTGAGCAGGGGAAAGATGAGGTTCCGATGAGTTTCCTTGAACGGATAGGCATGACACTTCATGCCATGCACCGGGCACCCTTCCAGGCCATGATCGAATTTTCCGATCACACGATTCTTACTGGGTATGGTACCTCTGACAAAGTGGTCAGGAGGGCGGCACTCATCGGGAACATCTCGCAGGTTACCGGTACCCATGCAATGTGTGTGCTGACCGATTACACCAAGCAGAAGAAGATCGGCAGCACGCTGGTGATTGGGGAGGAGCGGCTCCATTCACTTGCAGACGGTGAAGAGCTGATCGAGATGATCGATAAGTCATAAACTTTATATAGAACCACAAACCAATTTTATCGCTACAAGTGGTGAATATCTATGGCACAGCAGCTTGGAGGACAACCGATCCTTATTCTGAAAGAAGGCAGTTCACGTACTCGTGGACGTGATGCACAGGGCATGAACATCACCGCCGCAAAGGCCGTTGCAAACGCAGTACGGACCACGCTCGGACCCAAGGGCATGGACAAGATGCTTGTCGACACGATCGGCGACGTCGTGATTACCAATGACGGGGTGACTATCCTGAAAGAGATGGATATCGAGCACCCGGCGGCAAAGATGATGGTGGAGATCGCAAAGACCCAGGACGATGAAGTCGGTGACGGGACCACCACAGCAGTCGTCATTGCCGGAGAACTGCTGAAGCGGGCTGAGGATCTGCTCGAGCAGGACGTGCACCCGACCGTGATTGCCCAGGGATACCGGCAGGCCGCTGAGAAGGCACAGGAGATCCTGAAGAACATCGCGATCACTATCAAGCCAACCGATGCAGCGATGCTGAAGAAGATCGCAGAGACCGCCATGACCGGCAAGGGTGCCGAGGCTTCAAAAGAGAAGCTCTGCGACCTCGTGGTAAAGGCCGTCATGATGGTTGCCGACGACGATGGGACCGTCGACAAGGATAATATCAAGGTAGAGAAGAAGGTCGGAGGATCCATCGAGGACTCCGAGATTGTTGAGGGGGTCCTCATCGACAAGGAACGGGTCCACCCGGCAATGCCAAAGAAGGTGAAGGGCGCAAAGATCCTCCTCCTGAATGCCGCAGTCGAGTTCAAGAAGACCGAGGTCGATGCCGAGATCAACATCACGAGCCCGGACCAGCTCCAGGCATTCCTTGATGAAGAGGAGCGGATGATCAAGAACATCGTTGACAAGATCGTGGCATCCGGTGCAAACGTCCTCTTCTGCCAGAAGGGTATCGATGATATCGCCCAGCACTACCTCGCCAAGGCAGGCATCTTTGCGACACGGCGCGTCAAGAAGAGCGATATGGAGAAGCTCGCCCGCGCAACCGGTGGAAACCTCGTCTCAAGCATCGACGCCATATCCAAAGATGAGCTCGGGTACGCAGGGCTTGTCGAGGAGAAGAAAGTCTCCGGTGAGGAGATGATCTTCGTTGTCGAGTGCAAGAACCCGAAGGCAGTCTCGCTCATCGTCCGTGGCGGGACCGAGCACGTGGTGGACGAGATCGAGCGTGCCGTTGAGGATGCACTCCGCGTGGTCGGGGTCGTCTTTGAGGACAAGAAACTCGTCGCTGGCGGTGGATCCCCCGAGATCGAACTCTCGCTCCGCCTCCGCGAATATGCCGCAACGGTTGGAGGTCGTGCGCAGCTTGCCATCGAGGCATTTGCCATTGCGCTCGAGATCATCCCACGAACCCTTGCCGAGAACGCAGGGCTTGATCCGATTGATATGCTGGTTGAGCTCCGTGCAGCCCATGAGAAGGGCAAGAAGACCGTTGGCCTGAACGTATTCGAAGGGAAAGCCGAGGACATGCTCAAGTCAGGCGTCGTTGAACCGCTCCGTGTCAAGACCCAGGCCATCTCGAGTGCTGCTGAAGCAGCCATCATGATCCTCCGTATCGATGATGTCATCGCCGCGTCCAAGACTGCAGCCCCCCAGGGACCCCCGGGCGGTATGGAAGGCATGGGCGGCATGGGTGGCATGGGCGGTATGGGCGGCATGGGAGACTATTAGTCCCTCCCCCTTCTCGACTCACCCGTTTTTTAGAGCATTATCCACTTTCTAGACCATTTTTTCCTGTTCCTTAAAAGTAATCACGGCTACCGGGCTATAAGTCGCCCGTTTCTCTTGGGGCGATCTCCCTTGGGGAGTACTTTCTTATAGCCTCCGTGGGAATGATCATGCATGACGGACCGGTTTATCTTCACCAGGTACCGGACGACCTGCTACCATTGCCACAAGGACGCGGACCAGATCATCAAGGCAGTCCCATACCAGTCACAGGTCATCTGCGAAAACTGTGGTGCCACCCGGATCTTTATCCCGCGGAGGGAGGAGGTCACAAAGGAGGGGAGTTTTACCAGGATCGGCTGCTATGATCTCTGGAACATCGTATCCGATGCATCCTGCAGGAACTGCCGGACCACTGGTCCCCACGACCTTGCCATCGGGTGCAACCACTTCACCGCACGGTGCAGGAACTGCGGATTTACCCACTTCTACAAGTTTGACCTCGAGTACGTGGCCAAATGTCCAATTGAAGGGGACGATTGACCCTCTTTTATCATTCCGATCCAATTCTCAGTAATCTTTGACCGTTTCCCGAAATCTGGCAAAAATCACCGGTCTTCTTCCTGCACTTACTCATATGATCATGATTTTTTTTGAAAGGTGCATGCTTATGATTCGGTATCAGATCGTGCCGGACCGGGAGAGAGAATCTGGAGGGTGAGGTAGCCGTTTCGCATAAAAAGATAGAACCAGTTCATACAAATTGAGCCAACAGAGTGGTTCGGTCCTACACCTGAAAAAAGGAACGTGAAGTCAGCACCGGGATTATTTTTCTTCCCGTTCCATGGTAATCGCTTTCTTCGGGCATTCCTGTGCACAGATCCCGCATCCCTTGCAGTAATCGAGATCGACCTCAAGTTCATCGCTGATTACCGCATCAGGGCAGAACATGCCGCAGATGCCGCAGGCATTGCATTTTTCTTTATCAACAACGGGTTTGAATACCCGCCAGGACCCGGTCTTCCCCGAAGCCCCCTTGACCGGCCTGCTCATTGCCGGGCGCGTGCTCATATCACCAGCTCCCGGAAGGCCGCTTCTGCAGCCCTGACATTTCGTTCATCGGAAAACATCTCCCTGATCGCCTTTTTCGCCGAATCGACCGTAATTATCCCCATCTTTGCCAGTGCCCCAAGTACGGGGGTGTTCAGGATCGGGCTGCCTGCAACGACCAGCTTTTCCCGGAGTGCTATCCCGGTAAGATCAACAGCGCACGCCGCGACTCCGTGGATCTTTTCGGTATCCGTCCCATTGATCAGGACCTTTCCTCCCTGTTTCAGGCCATGGAGGACATCCACGACTTCCATCACGCTCGGATCCAGCACAACAACCAGGTCCGGGTTCCGTATCTGGCTGTAGATCCGGATAGGCTGGTCATCGATCCTGACATAGGAGACGACCGGGGCACCACGCCGCTCAGCACCGTAGAAGGGGCATGCCGTTGCATATTTCCCGTCCCGGAAGGCTGCAAGGGCAAGGAGCCGGGCGGCAGTGACTCCCCCCTGCCCACCGCGGGAGTGGATCCGTATCTCATACATTGCCGCTCACCCCAAACCAGAGCTCACTACCGGGTCTTCTGTCCCGCACGAATCCGGCGATATCATCATAGGTGACCTCCTGCCCGCCAAGTCCGGCGATCACGCTGTATGGTTCGATGCGGGACCTGGCCATCAGGGAATGGGCGATGATGCCACCAGAACCAAATGAGTAATCACGGTCGATGACCACGATATCACGGCCCGCAAGATCGAGATCGGGGAACGGGCGGAGCCACCTGACCCTGAGGGAGCCTGCCTTTACCCCTTCGTTGCGCAGGAGATCGACAGCCACTTCTGCTTCTTTGCCCAGGGTTCCCATCGCGATGACTGCCACATCGGCATCCTCGAACCTGTACTCTTCTGCGACACTATAGCTCCTGCCGAACCTGTCGGCGAAGTCCTTCTCGGTCTCGGCAATGACCTTCCGTGATCTCCTCATCGACTGCTCGATCTCCCACCGGAACTTGAAATGCTCCTCCGGGCCGGTGAGGGTCCCGTATCCGGCCGGGTTCGCAACATCGATCGCATGGGGGAGGTGGAGGGGCGGGACGAAGTCTCCCGGTTTCAGGGTGTCAAGAGACTGCATGGAGTGCGAGAGGAGGAATCCGTCCAGGTTGACCATCACGGGAAGGAGCACGTCCGCGTGTTCCGCGATCCTGAAGGCCATGAGGGTGGTATCATATGCCTCCTGGACGGTACTGACGTAGACCTGGAGCCAGCCGGTATCACGTTCCTGGAAGGCATCGGTATGCTCGGCCCAGACATTCCAGCCGGGACCCAGCGCCCGGTTCACGTTTGCCATCACGATGGGGAGCCGTGCTCCCGCAGCCCAGTTGACCATCTCGTGCATGTAGAGAAGTCCGTGTGAACTAGTCGCTGTGAACGTCCGGGCACCCGTGATACTTGCCCCGATACAGGCTGCCATCGCGGAGTGCTCGCTCTCCACCGGTATATAGCGGCTGTCGAGCTCCTTTGAGGTCACGTACTCGGCGATCTGTTCAACGATCTCGGTCTGGGGGGTGATCGGGTATGCAGCGATGACGTCGGGGCTGAGCTCCTTTACCGCTGCCGCGACCGCCTTGTTCCCGGTTGCAATCGTCAGCATATCCCATCAGCCTCCTTCTGCAGGTGCTTTGCACGCAGTTCTGACTGGGACTTCAGCGCATCAATCGCTTTTTGATCGATCCCCTTGAACCTGCCCTGACCTGACAGGTAATCTTCGAGCGGCACCGGTTTGATCATTGCCGCCTTTGAAGGACCGTTGATGGTGACCTTGCCAAACTCCCTCTCGTACAGGATCCACAGGCCGGATTTCACCGCGAGCTTCCCCATCTCGACTGTCATCTCTGATGAGAAACGCCACCCGGGTGGGCAGGGTGCAAGGACATGGATGAACTTTGAACCCCGGAGGGAGAGTGCTTTTTGCACCTTCTTGAAGAGATCCAGCGGATACGACGCACAGGCGGTTGCGAGGTAGGAGGGATTGTGGGCATCGACAATGGCATCGAGGTCCTTCTTCGCATGGGTCTTACCCCCAGGGGTGGTGGTGGTCCGGGCACCGATCGGCGTCGACCCGGATCGCTGCATGCCGGTATTGCCGTACGCTTCGTTGTCATAACAGATGTAGAGAAAATCGGTCTCCCGTTCGAACGCTCCGGAGAGAGCCTGGATGCCGATATCGACGGTTCCGCCATCACCGGCATACACGATCACGTTGGTCTTCTTCCCGGCTTTCTGGAATGCTTCGGTCATTCCGGATGCACAGGCAGCGGCAGAGGCAAACGCCACATTGTATACCGGGACATTCAGGGCGGTATTGGGGTAGATACCCTGGATAACGCTGGTGCAGCAGGCAGGGACCACCAGCACCGTATCAGGTCCAGCAGCCTTGAGCACATACCGGAGAATGAGGGAGGAGGGGCACCCGGCACAGGCCGAGGTGCACTTCAGGACATACTCCTCTTTGGGGATCTCGGTCATGGAAAATCGGGAAAAAGGTTAGCCTTCCATCAGTAATAAGGGTATTATCCTGGTAATTCCCGGGGATGCCATACCCTACTCAAGCGGTTCGGCCCGGTAGCCATGTTTCTTTAGTAGTTCTTTCAGGGTAGCATCATCCGCATCTCCTGGGATCTCCCGCCAGGCGTCTGCAAGACAGGGATCATCTGAAACAAGGGTCCTTCTCCCCTTTACGTAGCCGGCTTCATTGCCGTTCTGGTCATAGATCAGCATCGTTCTGCACCTGAATTCGCGGCAGATCCGGGGCCGGGTCTGGTAGATCGTGCAGATGAATGAGTCTGCATCGGCTCGCCTGAGAAACGGGCACCAGGTTGGATCCCGCTCTCCTGAAGCGTAGGGATCCCGGTACTCTGGCTGGATCGAGACAGGGAGTAGTTCCCCGGTGACTGCGACGCGGCAGAAGTGCTGCACGTGAGAGAGGCTTCGCTCGATCGTGATATGTCTCCCCAGGCTCATACAACATTTTCCACATCTTGTGCAGACAAACGGTGCCATCAAGAAAAGATCTTGCACCGGAGGATTTATGAAGATGGAGGCTGATCCGGCATTCTCTTCCGTGCAGCGGTGCTATTATATTCCAGCCATGGGTGGTGCAATAGCTCACAACTCGATAATAACTGTGATGGTCTTCCCGAAAGACACCGAATCAGTGCGCTACTTATTGCCTTCGTTCAGGTCGTGTACCACCCGTTCGAGGGCTGTATGGTGCTCATGGAGCCGTGCAAGGAAAACCTGCCGCTTTCCCTCGACAGGAAGAGGGTGGAAGGAGATCCCGCAGTCCACGTTCCAGAGGATGAGGCTATTGGGGGGTAACGGAGAGAGGGGAGAGAACCGTTCACCCTCAAGCCGCAACACAATCCCTTCCTCGCCTTCCTTTCCCTGACCGATGCGCCTGAGTGCTGCTGCCATGAGCCGTACCATGTTCCAGAGGAAACTGTCACCCGTAACCTCGAATATGCAGGTGCCTCCTTCACACCAGACCCTCGCGGAGGTGATCGTCCGCTCGGGATTTCGCTCACTGGAACGGGAAAAAACAGAGAAGTCATGCGTACCTACAAAAAGGCGGGCTGCAGAGTCCATGGCTTTCACATCGAGGTTTGTTGTCCCGAAGTAGTACCGGTAGGTCCGCAGTTTTGCATCGTATCTCGGGTGGAATCCAGCCTCAACATTTGCGTAACCACTGATCCAGCAGTCCAGGGGGAGCTGCCAGTTCAGCGCGGAGAGTGCCCGGGAGGGATAGGGAGTGGAAAACGCAAAGACCTGCCCCCTGGCGTGGACCCCGCGATCCGTCCTCCCTGCGGCAGAGAAACCTGCCTCACGGTGGTCCGAAAAGAGGCCAATCCGGATGCATGCGGCCACGAACTCCCCCTCAACGGTCCGCTCCTCTGCCTGCATCTGCGATCCGTAGAACCGGTCGCCGAGATAGGCCACCCTGCATGCAAGTCTTACCGGTGGGAGATCCGGCGCCTGAACTTCTTCCATGTATTCCTGATGGTCTGGCGGGTGTAACTCGGAAGGGGCGTCATCTTTCCTGCTGCACTGGTTTTTCCCTCCCGGATTGCGGCAAGGATCGATCCACAGTCCCTCTTCGCATCCACGTTAGTCCTGCCGAATCCGATATACCGTGCGTGGTGGGCATCGGATCCTCCGACACAGGGCTTGCCGATGCGCCGTGCCATCCGTGCTGCCTTGAGGTTTGCCGAACCAACGATGTATCTGCTGTTGAACACCTCGATGGCATCGACCGAGTATAAGGCAGACCGGAGCTTTCTCCCCACACCGTGTCGCCAGACGTGGTAGGGGTGGGGGAGGATGAGGACTGCGCCTTTCTCTTTTGCAATATGTATGGTCTCGATCACATCCAGCCCGGCTGGGATCTTCTCGGTCACGCCCAGCGCAATAAGGTGCCCCTGCCGGGTTGAGATCTCGATCCCGGGGATGATCACGATGCTCGTGGGAATGCTGAGTGCGGCAATGGCTCCTTCAACCGTATCATGGTCGGTGATTGCGATCGCGTCGAGACCGGCAGCCTCGGCCCTGCGTACAATCTCAAGAGGCGTGCTCTCCCCGTCTTTTGAAAAACTGGTATGGACATGGAGGTCGCAGGAAAGCATGCTATCATATGACTTTTTATCTCACTGGTATTAAGGAAACTTATGCGTATCCTCCTCCCAACCGGTACTGTCACTGCAGCGATGGTCAGAAAAGCAGCGGAAGGGATGGATGCTGTTGTTGCCGTGACCGGCGAGATTGCTTCCTTTCTCACCCCTGCGCAGCTGGAAACGCTCCTGATGGAGGGTGGGTACGACCTTGCCCTGGTCTCCGGCATGTGCACGGCATCTTTTGACGAGGTTGAGCGGCGGACAGGGGTGCCTGTGTACCGGGGCCCCCGCCATGCTGCAGATCTTCCCCTGATCCTGCCTCTCCTTGGCACGATCCCTCTCTCCCGTACCGTTCCTGCCGATGATCTCCTGGCAAGCGAGCGACGGAAAGAGGCGATGCGGACCATTGCCCGGAAAGAACGGGAGGCGGAGTCTGAATACCTCATCCGGGGTGTGAAGATCGGCGGGAATTCCCGGATGAAGGTCCTTGCCGAGATCATGGACGCACACCGGGAGCCGGATATCAGGGGAAAGGTCCTCTCCTATTTTTCTTCGGGTGCCGACATCGTGGATCTGGGATTTGGATTCGATGCAATCCCTGGTGATGTAAAACGGGTCTTTGGTGAACTGGAAGATCTCCCTGGTCCCCTCTCCATCGATACCCAGAATCCCGTGCTGATCGCAGCAGGACTTCCAAGGGCAGACCTCGTCCTCTCGCTCTCAGACCGGAACATCGCCCTTGTGGGAAACCGGGTGGCAGAGTGCGGTGCAGCTGCTGTGGTCGTGACCGGGGATCGCTCCCTTGGGGAGAATATCAGGCTCGCGGAAGAGGCCGGGATCTCCTGTATCATTGCCGACCCGCTGCTTGCCCCTGTCGGGTCAGGGCTGGTCACGTCACTCAGTAATTTTGCTGATACTAGCTACCCGCTCTTTTTCGGGGCGGGAAACGTGGCAGAACTTGTCGATGCAGACTCACCCGGGGTGAATGCCCTCCTTGCCGGGATGGCAATGGAGGTGAAGGCCTCGGTGATATTCACGAGCGAGCATTCCGACAAGACCCAGGGATCGGTCAGGGAGATGCGGCAAGCGACTGAAATGATGGTGCTCGCCGCGGAACGGCCTTACCCAAAGGATCTCGGGATCGACCTTCTTGTGCTCAAGGAAAAGCGGAGAAGACGGGAACCTCCCCTGGATTACCGGGAGATGATTCCGGCAGGAACGATGCCGCAGGAGATAACCTACGACCCTTGCGGGAATTTCCGTATCGGGATAGAGGGGGAGGAGATCGTTGCGGTCATCGGCGGAAGGGCGTACAGGGGGTGCTCCTGGGCCGCTGTCTTCCACACGATTCAGGAGCGCGGCGAGGTCTCACTCCTCGACCATGCGGCCTACCTTGGTGCCGAGCTGTACAAGGCAGAACTTGCCATCCGGTTCGGGAGAAGTTTTGAACAGGACGGGCCATTCTGAGACAAGGGGTTGCAACCTCTGCTTTAATCTTTCCGCCGTCCTAGAACTAGGGCAGGATATGCGTATCAGGGGAATACGGAAGAACCTGCTCTCACTCCTGCTCCAGCTCGGGCGGGAGCAGCACCCGAACGAGTATGCAGGGCTTCTGCGCGAACAGGATGGTATCATCGATGAGATCGATCTCCTGCCGGGGACTACAAATACCGATCGCTCTGCAAGCCTCTTTCTCGACATGATGCCGCTCGACACGCACCTTGCCGGGAGCGTGCATTCCCACCCGAACGGGGTCATCCGTCCTTCCGATGCCGATCTCGGCTTCTTCCCGAGGACCGGGCGGTACCACATCATCGTGGGATTTCCCTATGATGAGGATGACTGGCGTTGCTTTTCCGCAAATGGCATGCCAGTTGACATCGGGGTGATCGAGTGAAGCGGGTCGTTGCCACGGGAACCTTTGACCTGCTCCATCCGGGACATCTCTATTACCTTGAGGAATCGCGCCGTCTCGGCGATGAGCTGTACGTGATCATCGCAAGAGATGCCAATGTCCGGCACAAGCCAAAACCGGTCATCCAGGAAGACCAGCGGATGAAGATGGTCGGGGCGCTGAAACCGGTCGACCACGCGGTGCTTGGCGACCTGCATGACATGTTCCGGCCTATCCGCGAGATCCAGCCCGCGATCATCACGATTGGGTTCAACCAGCATTTCGACGAGGCAAAGCTCGTTGCAGATCTCCGTGCGAGAGGGATCAGTTCCGAGGTTATACGGGTCGGCCAGTATCCTGGGGACGCGTGCTCCAGCACGAGCCGGATTATCCGGAAAGTGCTGGAGCAGTACAGGAACGAGTAAATCAGGGATACATCTACACGTTCTCTTTTATCGCCGCCTCTCCCTTCTCCCTGCGCAGGTCTTCTCGGGGAATACCTGGAGCATGGAACGGCATCAGAAATAGACCTCTTTTCGCACGCTCCCGTCACAAGATGAAACCAGGCTGGATCAGAATTCTCGGTAAAAGGGGCATCGATCCTTCAGGCATTCCCGGTTCTGATCAGAGAACCGGCAGGAAATCTCCCGCGGTTCCGGGAGGTGGACCCCCATCTCTGATGAGATGAACCTGATCGCTTCCTGCAGTGCGAGGAAGGTATTCCTCTTGCAGCACCGGGGACCCCCCTGATTTGCTATCCGCTCGAGCGCCCGTGCGGTCATCAGGTTGGCCATGCGCCATTCCTCGCGTGAAAGCGGCGTTGCACCGGTGACGATGCTGACAAAGATCCCGGTCCCGACCGCCGCACCGCAATCACCAAGCAGGCCGCAGGAACCCCCCTTCACCTGCCCTGCCCTGTGCCTGGCATTCTTGATTCCCAGTTCCTTCTTTCCCGGTTGCTTGGTATGATTATAAAATGCGGAAACCAGGACCGCGGGCACCAGGAAATGGTGTTCGGGCCCGTGCATCATCACCGTTGGGCTCGAGAAGATCCGCTCTATGAGTGTGAACGGATTGTCTTCGGTGCTCTGGAGGCAGATCACCTCGATCAGGTCCTCGGCATCCAGCCGGCGGCAACGGTCGCAGATGTAGTGGCCGTTCACGCACCGTGTACTGGATTTGCATTTCCGCTTGCAGTACGAGCACTCCATCTCCTCCGGCTGGTCAAGGTATTCGAGATCGGCACCACAGATCAGGCAGCC
>JAJRBU010000090.1 GCA_028679315.1 Methanoregulaceae archaeon | reverse complement strand
GGCTGGATGCGGAGACCGTCAGCCACCGTGTCAGGGAAGCCCTTGCCATGGTCGGGATCGAGCACCTGAAAGAGAGGGTTCCCCACCACCTGTCTGGAGGAGAGAAGAAACGGGTGGCTATTGCAGGGGTGATCGCGATGGAACCGCAGGTGATCGTCCTTGACGAGCCGACTGCCGGACTCGATCCAAAAGGGGTAAAGGACCTGATCTCGGTGATCAATGCTCTCGCAAGAGAGTACGGGATCACCGTGATCTTCTCGACCCATGACGTCTCCCTTGTCCCCGAAGTTGCTGACTATATTTACGTGATGCACCGGGGAAACTTTGTCGCACAGGGCAGTGTCTCCACTGTCTTTGCCGACCTGGAGCTCTTGAGCTCGGTCCGGCTGGACGTGCCGGTTATCCCGAAGCTGATCAGGCAGCTCCGTGAAGAGGGGCTCGATATCGGGATGGCCTACACGCTTGATGAAGCAAAGACGGCCTTCCTGAAGTCCTACAGGGAACGGGCATGATCGAGGACCTCTTCTTCCTCGAGAAGCAGACCTACAAAAAGAGCCTCGTCCATTCACTTGATGCACGGGTCAAGATCATCATCGCATTCGCAGCCATCATCGCGATCGTTGCCGTCCCCTACTCGACCGTGATATATACTGTCGGTGCGGTGTTCTTCATATTCTTTGCCGTCATGTGGGCGGCATGCGGACTCTCGCCAGCCGTCTATCTCAAACGGCTCGCGGTCATTCTGCCATTTGGTATCTTCCTCATCGTGTTCCAGATTTTTTTCAAGAATCGCTACTACGAGAGTTTTACCACGATCGCGACCCTGCCTTTCGGGATCGAGGTCTATGCCGAATCGGTACAGTTCGCCTCCATCCTTCTCGTCAAGTTTCTCGTCTCTGTCTCGTTCATCATCCTCCTATCCTCAACGACGAGGACCCAGGATCTCCTCGAGGGTGCGGGGAGGCTTGGGCTCCCTGCCGAGTTCACCCTCACCCTGGGGATGATGATCCGCTACCTGTATGTGTTCGGGTACATGATCCGAAAGATGACCCAGTCGCTTGAGACCCGGTGCTTCGACCCGTTCGACCGGGTCCTTCCCTATCGTTACCGTCTTGAAAAAGTCGCGTATGCCGTCGGGACCCTCTTTATCCGATCCTATGAGCAGGGCGAACGGACCTACATGGCCATGCTCTGCCGCGGGTACGGGCGGGAGAGCCACCTGTATATTTCAAGAAAACCCCTCCAGAGAAGGGACTGGATATTTTTGTCCACCGGGATGGTGCTTGTCATTCTCACTCCTGTCCTTGCCTGGACCCATTTTATTACCCTGGTATAACTTCCGCATCCTTTATCGCCCGCGATGCCTGATACCTCCTTCATGGAGAGTAAATTCGGAAGGGGATTTGTCACGAGCATCATGCTCCTCTGCAAACACTTTGCCCTTCCCCCCGAACAGGCATTTTACGGTGCTGCGGATCACCTCGAAGGATTCGAGATCCCCCCGCAGTTCAAGGGAACAGAAGTGGAGGACCTTGCGATGAAGCTTCGGAAAAGGATCGTCTGGCACCAGCCGGGCACGCTTGACAGGGAAGAGGCCGCCGAGGTGATCCGGATCCTCAACAGACTGATCATCGCCATTGACAAATCCCTTGGGATCCCTGAACCGGAACTAGGCGAATTCCACTGAAATCGAGGTTATCTGAAGCATTAAGAGGGAAAACGACCTATACTTAGTGTGACGGTCAGGAATTGCAATACATTTTTTCCTCCGGAGGTGAATGATGACCGAGACGTATGACGCATCGCATATTACGATACTTGAGGGACTGCAGCCGGTACGGGAAAGACCGGCAATGTATATCGGGAGTACCGATGCGAGAGGGCTCCACCACCTTGTCTATGAAGTGGTGGATAACTCGATCGATGAAGCACTGGCCGGGTACTGTACCCGTATCTCGGTGATGATCAACAAGGACGGGTCCATCTCGGTCGAGGACAACGGGCGGGGAATTCCCGTCGACCGGATGGAGAAGAACGGCAAGACCGCCCTCGAAGTGGTTCTCACCGTCCTTCATGCAGGAGGAAAATTCGACAAGGCGACCTACCAGGTCTCCGGAGGTCTCCACGGGGTCGGGGTATCGGTGGTCAATGCCCTGTCAAGCTGGCTTGAGGCCCGGGTGTACCGCGATGGAAATATCTACGAGATGCGGTTTGCTCAGGGGAAGGTCATGTCGGCATGCAGCCAGAGGGAGGAGACGTATCCCGAGCTGGTCAGCCGGTACCAGGCATGGTATGGGGAACAGGCACCCCTCGCTCCCGGCAGGCCGGGTCCCGGGGACTCGCAGGGTGACCTGAAGCGGGAATTTCTCGCCCGCTGCGGATCACGGATGACCGGGACACGGATCACCTTCATCCCGGACAAAACGATCTTCGAGACGACCCAGTTCGATTATGATATTCTCGCCCACCGACTCCGCGAGCTCGCCTTCCTGAATGCAGGGCTCTTCATCCTCATCTCCGATGAACGGACCGGGGACCATGTCACCTACTGCTATGCCGGGGGACTCTCGGAATTCGTGGGATACCTGAACGAGGGGGCGGAATGCATCCACCCCCTTCCCATCTACATCTCTAGGAAGGACGAGGAGAACAAGGTCGAGCTGGAAGTGGCGATGCAGTATACCACGGGGTATGATGAAAAAATATTCAGCTACGTCAACTCCGTCAATACCAGGGAAGGCGGGACCCATCTCGAGGGGTTCAGGAGTGCCATCACCCGTGCCATTAATGTCGTCGCAAAGCGGAACGGCCTGATCAAGGAGAACGCCACGATCACCCTGCGTGGCGAGGATGTCCGTGAAGGCCTCACCTCGGTCGTCTCGGTCAAGATGGCGAGCCCCCAGTTCGAAGGGCAGACCAAGATGCGCCTCGGGAACAGCAACGTGAAAGGGATCACCGACTCGCTCGTCTATGCGGCACTCACCGAGTATTTCGATGAAAACCCGAAGGTGCTCCAGGCAATCGTTGAGAAAGCGCTTTCTGCGGCAAAAGCACGGGAGGCTGCCCGGAATGCCCGTGAGCTTGCCCGGAGGAAGAGCACGCTTGAAAGTGCCGGCCTGCCCGGGAAACTGGCAGACTGTTCAGAGCGGGACCCGAAAAAGAGCGAGATCTATATCGTGGAAGGCGACTCGGCAGGCGGGAGCGCAAAGCAGGGGAGGGACCGGAAATTCCAGGCCATCCTCCCGCTCCGTGGAAAGATCCTGAACGTGGAAAAGGCAGGGGAACATCAGATCCTGAAGAATGCCGAGATCCAGACGCTCATCTCCGCGATCGGAACGGGTATCGGGGAGAAGTTCGAGATCGACCATGCACGATACCATCATATCGTGATCATGACCGATGCTGACGTGGATGGCGCCCACATCCGCACCCTTCTCCTCACCTTCTTCTACCGGTACATGCTCAGGCTGATCGAGGCCGGGTATGTGTATATCGCCCAGCCTCCCCTCTTCTCCGTCTCGAAGGGAAAGGAAGAGCGGTATGCCTTCCGGGAGGGGGACATGAAGCGGATACTCTCCGAACTGGGTGAGAAAGGAGTATCGGTCAAGCGCTACAAGGGTCTTGGGGAGATGAACGCCCAGCAGCTCTGGGATACGACCATGAACCCGGAGAAACGGATCTTCAAGCAGGTCACGATCGAGGACGCTATGGAGGCAAACGAGATCTTCAAGACCCTCATGGGCAAGGATGTTGAAGCCCGGAAGGACTTCATCAAGCGGCATGCAAAGGAGGTGACGAACCTTGACATCTGACGAGCCGGCAGGCAGGGATGAGGCGAGAAACCCCCGCGTTGAGCCGGTCAGCATCGAGCAGGAGATGAAGACCTCCTATATCGATTACGCGATGAGTGTCATCATCGGGCGTGCCATCCCCGATGTACGGGACGGATTAAAACCCGTTCACCGCCGTTCACTCTTTGGGATGTGGGAGATGGGCAATACGAGCGACAAGCCCACGAAGAAGAGTGCCCGTGTCGTGGGAGAGGTGATGGGGAAGTTCCACCCTCACGGTGACGCATCCATTTACGATACTATCGTCAAGATGGCACAGCCCTTCTCGTACCGCCACCTGCTCGTCCAGGGCCAGGGCAATTTCGGCTCGATCGATGGTGATTCTGCTGCGGCGAGCCGTTATACGGAGGTGAGGCTCACCCCCTATGCCGAGACGCTGCTTGCAGATATCGAGAAAGAGACCGTCCCTTTTATCCCGAACTACGACGAATCGCTCGAAGAACCGGTCGTACTCCCGGCAAAGATCCCAAACCTTCTCGTGAACGGCTCGGACGGTATCGCGGTCGGCCTTGCCACCAAGATGCCTCCCCATAACCTGCGGGAGGTCTGCAATGCCGTCAGGGTCTATCTCGATAAGCCGGATGCTGGTATCGAAGAGTTCATGAGGGTCATGCCTGGCCCCGATTTCCCGACCGGGGGAGTCATGATGGGGACTGACGGGGCCAGGAATGTGTATGCAACCGGCCAGGGGCGCCTGGTGGTCCGCGGTGTCGCGACCATCGAGGAGTCCGGGAGCGGCAACCGCGGCGACCGGATCATTGTGACCGAGCTCCCCTACCAGGTCAACAAGGCGCAGTGGATCACCGCGATTGCCGAGATGGTCAAGGAGAAGAGGATCGAAGGGATCAGCGATATCAGGGATGAATCGGACAAGGAAGGGATCCGGGTGGTCTTCGAGCTCCGGAAAGGGACGATGGCCCCGGTCATCCTGAACAACCTGTACAAACATACCGCGCTCGAGTCCAGTTTCTGGGCGATCAACTATGCCATCGTTGATAACCAGCCAAAGATCCTGACCCTCACGGGACTTCTCGAGGAGTTTATCAGGCACCGGGTCCTGGTGATCAGGGCGAGGTCAGAGTTCGACCTGAAAAAAGCGCAGGAGAGGGTCCATATCCTCGACGGGCTGCTCCTTGCCCTTTCACGTATCGACGAGGTCATCGCAGCTATCCGTGCTTCCGATACCGTTGATACCGCCCGGGCTGCCCTCATCGGGAAGTTCGGGCTTACGGATCCACAGGCCAATGCGATCCTCCAGATGCAGCTCCGCCGGCTTGCGGCCCTTGAACAACAGAAGATACTGGACGAAAAGACGGGGCTGGAAGCCGAGGTTGCCCGGCTTCTCACCATCCTCTCGAGCGAGGCGAATATCAGGGACGAGATCCGGCGCGAGACCGATGAGATAGCCGCAAAGTTCGGGGATGCACGAAGGACCCAGATCGCTCTTGACATGAACGAACTCTCCACCGAAGATCTGATCGAGGACAAGACGGTGCTGGTCTCAATCACGACGGCAAACTACATCAAGCGTACCGACATCGACAGTTACCGGAAACAGAGGCGTGGAGGGCACGGTGTCACCGGTATGACCATCAAGGAGGATGATGTCGTCGATTCGGTCTTTGCCGCAGGGTTGAAGGATTATCTCCTCTGTTTCACCAACACCGGGCGGGTGTACTGGCTCAAGGTCTACCAGATTCCCGAGAGCTCGAGGATTGCGAAAGGCAAGCCGATCGTCAACCTCCTCAACCTCAAGGATGAGGTGGTGACCACGGTGATCCCGATCCGGGAGTTTACAAAGGATCAGCACCTCCTCTTTGCAACCAGGCTTGGCCAGGTCATCAAGATCCCCCTGGACCAGTTCTCAAATCCAAGGTCGGTCGGTACCAATGCGATCAGGCTGCGGGGTGAAGACCAGCTGGTCGACGTGATCCTGACCGACGGGACAAAGGAGATCATCCTTACCAGCCGGTTCGGCCAGAGCCTCCGGTTCCACGAGCAGACCATACGGACCGTGGGGAGGAATGCCCAGGGTGTCAGGGGGATGAAGCTGCGGGGCGGAGACACCGTCGTTGCCCTGACGCTCCTTGAAAAAGATCACCTGCTCACCATATCGGATGTAGGGTTTGGGAAGAGGACCGAGTTTGACGAGTTCAGGGGGCATGGAAGGGGGACCATGGGGGTCAGGAACATGCAGCTGGACCGGGACGCGGTGGTCATCGCATCCTGTGCGGTGCTCCAGACCGATGAGATCCTCGTGATGACCGCATCCGGTGTCGTAATCCGGACCCCTGTCAGCGAGATACGGGTGATTGGGCGGGGAACAAAAGGGGTCAGGATCATGAGGCTTGGCGAGAATGACCGGGTTGTCGGCATCGCTGTCGTCCCTGCCGAGGTCGATGAGAGCCCCGGCAATGGGAAGGAGAATGGGAAGGAACCAGACCTTCCCGCCGCCCCTGAAGAATGAGTAATCATTCCTGATTCTTTCTTTAGGTTCGCTTGCACGGCAAAGACCCGGGCACGGTATTCATGGTCTGCTCTGCCCTGGCTTTTTTGGGGTTCCCTCCCGCTTGGTCTGTGCCCATGGCAGGATGCCTCCCTCCGTAAGTCCTTGCGTGATACAGAATCCGATGGATCCGCTCTGATCCAGCCACGACTCAATCTTCAACGGGTCCGACCATCCCCCTCTCTCATCGCAGGCACCCCTCAATTGCGGCTCTTCGCTATCTGGTGTGGGTATGATTGATGAACCAGATCCATTTTGTGGAGGCTGTCCGTCCCCCACCACCACATGCGATGCACGCCACCGCCTCAAAAGGACGCCAAGGCGGCGGTTCAGTGACTGAATTGGTATGCAGATACCACCCTTGATTACGTCTTCTCACACAAAACAGCGAGGAGGGCCTCAATTGCACTATCATCGTTTCCCGGGATGAGGAAAGGGGAGTACATTTCAAGGGATATCCGGACACCAGTACTTCCGTATGTATCGGAAAGAGATCCAGGTGACCACAACAAGGGAAGGGGATATCCTCGATATCACTCCCCAGGTGAGGGAGATCGTCCGCGAGAGCCGGATTCCTGAAGGGATCGTGCATGTTTTTGTGACAGGGTCTACTGCGGCGGTCACGACCATCGAGTACGAACCCGGTGTCCTTGCTGATCTCTCCCGTGCGCTCTCAACCCTGGCACCGGATACTCGCTCCTATGCCCATGACAGCCGGTGGGGAGACGGGAACGGCCGTTCGCACGTAAAAGCATCGATCGTCGGCCCTTCTCTCACGATCCCGGTGGCAGGAACTACTCCCCTGCTGGGTACGTGGCAGCAGGTGGTCCTGCTCGAGCTGGATGTCAGGGAAGGGAGGTCACGAACCATCATTGTGACGGTCATGAGGTAGATAATGGTGCGGTATCCGGAACGACTCCCTGGAAAATAAATGGCGGGTGGGGGTGATCAGTCCAAAGGAATGGTCTCGAGCTGTGAGACCAGTTCCCAGATACGCGTCCTTGCGTGGACCGGCATATTCGGGTCGTTGCTGATCTCATCAATCTTTGAAATGGCTTCGGCAGCCCGGAGCCCTGTCCCCTTGTTCTGGTTCAAAAGGAGCTGACGTGTCTCGTCGGCTACCCGGCGGATGTTCCGGGGGATGGTGCTGTCATCCATGATGTGTTGCAGCATCTGGACGCAGTTCTCGATCGTTTTCTCGGGATTTGGCATAAGGGGACACTCCACTCTTCTCTTATTATTACGAATATCCCACTTATAAAGTTTGGTAATCATCATTCTGCGACTTTTTTTGATAAAAAAGGCTGAATTTCTTTTTTTTCCTATTCTCCCCCAGAGAAAGGGCAGACATTCCGGAGTCTGGGAGAAATCATGATATCTGACAACGGACCTACCTATGGTCAAAGGAGAACGGAGCCGGGTTTGACTGCCCGGATGCCCTATGAAGCACGAAGATGATATCATGGCCGGATACCTCCTCAAGGGGGGGAAAATGCTCTCGAAGAGCTGCCCTTCCTGCGGCTGCCCCCTCTTTGAGATCAAGGGGGAGACACTCTGCGTGGTATGCCGGGAAGAGGAGACCAGCCGGAGAACCAATGCACCTGCCGTTGCACCGCAGAATGTCCCTGCAGGTCAGGAAACCCCGGTGGGGACTGAACCTCCCTGCCCCTCGCTTGCAGCAGCACTGGAAGAGACCCTGGTGGTCCTGTGCCGGCGAATCAGGGAGGAGCGGGATCCCGGCCAGGTGCTAATCCTCGCAAACGCGGTGGAATCCGGTGCAAAAGCCCTGAAGCTCCTCCGCTAGCGGTACTCCTTCCGGACCAGGTCAGCAATGCGCTTTGCCTTCTTCTCGCCGATACCCCTGACCGCCGCGAGTTCTTCGCTGGTCGCATTGGCGACTGCCTGGATTGTCTTGAAATGCCCGAGGAGGAGCCGTGCATTTTTCAGCCCGATCTCGGGGAATGACCCGATGATCCGTTCCTGCTCCTCCTGTACCGACTGGTAGGCTTTCCTGAACGGAAGCCGCCCGATCCGCTCCCCGCTCTCTTCCTCCCTTCGGGCAAGGACCATGAGCATCTGGGCGGTCTCTTCCGGATCCCTGGTAAAAAAAGGGGTGATCCCAAGGTCCACCGCGATAGCGACAAGTGCTCCGCGAAGGGCATTCGGATTGACATCCCGTTCAATGTACAGGTCCCCTCCCTCAATGATCAGGACCGGGCGGAGCGCATGCCCTGACAATCCCCTGAGTTGGCCAAAGAGGTCCCGTTCGATGAGGGTATCGACGAAGTCACGGGTTGTCTTCCGTTCCACCACGATGCGGTCCCCTATCTGGTAATCCCCGTACGGGAGCCGCTTTACGGACAGGGACGAACCAAGGGTGTGGAGATGTTCGACCACCTTCGAGGAGGTCTCCCGGTCATCCACCACGATGGCCGGCCCTTTCGGCATGAACTCTTCGATCTTCTTCTGGAGTGGCACCTCCTTTCCCAGTTCCGTCTGGTCCTCCCCTGTCCTTGCATCCATCCGGGAGCCGAGCGCCCTGATCCCGTGTATCATCGCACGCTCACGCGCCTGACTGACCCAGCGGTAGGTCTCATCGGAAGTGCCCTTCGTGACCAGCACGACGATCCTGCCGCTTCCGCTCCTGCCGGTCCTGCCCTTGCGCTGGATGCTCCGGATCTCCGAAGGGACAGCCTCGTAGAAGATCACCATGTCAGTAGAAGGGACATCGAGCCCTTCCTCTCCGACCGATGTGGCAACAAGCACCGCGAACTCCCCCTCCCGGAACCTCCGGAGCGCGTCAATCTGCTTCTTCTGGGAGAGCCCCCGGTCAGCGTCTCTGGTAGCCTGGCCAACGAATCGCTCGGCCTGGATGCCCCGCTTTCCGAGATATTCCACGATCTGCTGGACCATATCACGGAACGTGGCGAATATGATGATCCTGCTTTCGGGATACCTGGTGAGCTGGTCAGCCGTCACGAATGCCAGGATCTCCAGTTTCGGGTGCAGTTCCGTATCCCAGGACATGGTCCGTTCAAGGAGACGGATAAATACAGGGTCCTTTATCAGCCGTGCTGCCGCTTTCGAACCCCCCGCTGACGATCCCTCTGAAAAAAGGCGATGGACATACCCGGCAAGGACCGAGCTCCCCTGTGACTCTGCCAGGGAGACCGCATGCCGGAGTTTCATCAGTTCTGCATACAGGGATGCGGCGGTGTATCCGGCGGCATCCCTCTGCTGTATCCGTTCCTGTATCAGGGCATTGAGCGCATTGAGCCCTTTTATCGTGAGCTGCTGCCTCCTGGGGAGATCGAAGCCGAGCTCGCGGAGAAGAGCGATCCTCCTGTCCAGGAGATCGTTCAGATCATCCACCGCGGATTTCAGGGAGAGGGGCAGATCGACCTCGATCACCTGGATCTCCCGCTCGTGGACATAGGGTGCCACATCGCTGTCCTGCTCTGTCCGCGTCTCTACGATCGTCACCCCGAGGTTCTGGCAGACCTCCTCGACCTTCATCTCCTCGCCTCCCGGGGATGCGGTCATGGCAAGGATGAGCGGCGACCGGGCAGATTCACGGTACACCGAAGCGATGAACACGTATGCGTAATTTCCAACGGCACGATGACATTCATCGACCACGAGGAGCGTGACATCCGAAAGGGTGTAGGCACCCGAGAGGATATCGTTCTTGATCACCTGCGGAGTGGCAAAGACAAGCCTGGCACGCGAGAACTCCTCCCGCCGTTGTTCGGGCGGGGTATCCCCGGTGAAAAGGGCACATTCAGGATCGTTGCCGTCGATCACGATGAAGCGGCGGAAGAACCGGTAGTGCTGCTCCACCAGTGGTTTTGTCGGTGCCAGCATCAGCACCTTCCCCTTCTCATTGTAGAGACGGGAAGCCGCGACGATCAGGGCAATCGCGGTCTTCCCAAGACCTGTCGGGAGCACCACCATCGTATGGCCGTCAAGAGCCCTCATCGCGATCGAGAGCTGGTACGTCCGCGATTCAAGGGTCCCGGGACGGATATACGGGTGGGTGATCCAGGACATGGGATCAGAGTTCGGCAAAGCTCACGGTTTGATCGATGAGCGACCGGATCAGGTCAGGAATCCGTGCACTATCGACCCTGACCTGCCGCATGCTGTCCCGGTCTCTTACCGTTACGGTACGGTCCTCCCGGGTATCATAATCGACCGTGATGGCAAAGGGGGTTCCCACCTCGTCCTGCCTCCGGTATCTCCTCCCGATAGCCCCGGAATCATCGTACTCCGCGAGGATCCCCCGGTTTTTCAGTGCATCGGTGATCTCCATGGCGATCTCCGGGAGTCCGTCACGGTTCATGAGCGGAAAGACAGCGACCTGGATCGGTGCCACGGCCGGTGGAAAACGAAGTACCCTCCGTTCCTCGTCGTCAACGATCTCTTCATGGTAGCTGTGCTCGAGCACCCCATAGATCATCCTGTCGATCCCGTACGAAGGCTCGATCACGTGGGGGGTGACCTCCTCTCCCGGAACCTCCACCACCTCTTCACGGACCTCGTAGAGATCCGGGGTGATAAGCATTTCGTTGCCCTCGATGGTCAGGGTGATCCCGTCAGGCCCGGGCAGAGAGGTGCCTATTGCATCAGCGATTGCCTTTGCCGATCCCCTGAACCGTGGGCCAAGCGCTCCCATGTTGGGAACGACACGGACCCGGTTCATACGCTGCGGGGTCTCGTAAGGGAGGAAGACGGCAAACCGCTCACCACTCTGCTGTTCGTGTGCCCTGAGGTCGTAATCGGTACGATCAGCGATCCCAACCGTCTCTACCCAGCCAAACCTGCTTGAGAAGACCTCGGCATCCCAGCAGTCCTCGGCGTAATGGGCCAGCTCATCGGGGAGATGCTGGCGGAACCGGAGCCTCTCTGCGGAAATACCGATACGGACAAGGAGATCGTGGGTCAGGGCAAGGTAATAAGCGACGTATTCATTGGCAACCACCCCTCGTTGCACGGCCTCCTGCATGGTCATCGAGAGCGGGGAGGCTCCCGCACGCTGCTGCTCTGCTGAAAACAGCGGCATCTCGTAGTCGGCATAACGGTGGAACCGGGGATGCCTCTTTTGGTCAGGATGGACGAAGATCTCCGCCTCGGCCTGGGTAAATTCGCGGAGCCGGATCATGCCCTGGCGGGGCGAGATCTCGTTCCGGTAGGACTTGCCGATCTGGACCGTCCCGAACGGGAGCCTGTCACGATAGAAACGGAGGAGCCGCGAAAAATCGGTGAAGATCCCCTGGGCAGTCTCCGGCCGGAGGTATCCGGTCCTCTGCGACCCAGGCCCTATGGTGGTATGGAACATGAGGTTGAACGAGAAGACCTCGACCGGACCCAGCACCTCTTCGCAGGCAGGGCAGGGCAGGGTGCCGATCACGGATGCAAGCTCCTCGCTCTTCATCGCCGATGCACCCGCAATCCCGTTCCCTTCGGCAATATGATCGGCACGAAGGTACTCCCTGCAGTGGGGGCACTGGCACATCTTGTCTGAAAAGCCCTTGACATGCCCTGAGGCAACATAGATCTCTTCCTGGCCGATGGTCGGGCACTCGATCTCGTAATACCCTTCACTGACGATGTAAAACTTCCTCCAGATATTCTCGATATTGCGTTTCATCATCGACCCGAGCGGTCCGTAATCGATAAAACCGGCCACCGAACCATAACATTCGGAAGTGGGCCAGATGAAACCCCTCCTTTTTGCCAGATCCATTATTTTCTCGTAGATATCACTCATGGCAATCACGGCTCTTTATGTATGTCATTCCCCGGAATCAAAAAGCTGTATGGAATCCCGGGAAGGGTGAGAGGGGTGTCCCTGGCCTGGTAACCCCGATGCGGTACAGAGCGCGACAAGGCCGGGGCCGGACGGGATCACGCAGTGGATCGATTGAGAAAAATACCTTATCATAGGTTCTATTTTAGTTTAAAATCCTTTTTATTGGGGAATCCGACTCAGAGAGATAGTGTTAAATACATTGGCCTGTATGTATTTCGGTAATTCATGCAGGACGACACCAGAAAGACTCAACTCCTCCAGCTTTTTACCACCATTTCTGGAAAAACCAAGATCGTTGAGCCGATGAAGAAAATTCACGGCACTCTGCGTGACCGTGAAGCGGTTGAGCGGGAGATCGCCCTCGTGATGCGGGAGATTCTTGAACAGGGGCTCTTTAAAACCAAGTTACGACCCATCCAGCTGGCTAAACTGGTATCAGCCTATTACGCGGGGAAGAATGATACCGAGATCGCCCGCGAGCTGGGTGATGAGAAGCTGTCCAAGACCGTGGCACGGGCACGGGTCAGGCTGAAACTGTTCCGGGATCTCGATTTCAAGATGCCGTTTGACCGCGAGAAGATGGAGTCGCTGCTGTATTCGGGAAATACCATGAAGGAGATCAGCGATGAACTGGGGGTCAGTCCCTCGACGCTTCGCGAATACCGGCATGTGATCGAGCAGCGGGACGATGTTACCATCGATATCTACCTTGAGCGGATCAAGGACGTGATGGAGGACCGTGACCTTTCCGAACTGATGACCAAAAGTGCAACAAAGGACGGGCTTGAGGATTCCATCGACGCCACCGAGGCAGAGATGGTGGACGTATCCTGATATCAGTGGAATCTCTCTTCTCTTCTTCTTTCGCGAATCGACGGTCGTTTTGCGTCACTGTCCTCCGGGATGCCGCCTCCCGCCACCTTTTTCTAATAGTAACCGACCAGATACTGTAGCATGGAGCTCACCTATCTTGGACATTCCTGCGTCCTCCTGAAAGGAAAAAAGACAGTACTGGTCGATCCCTTCTCACCAGAACTGGAGATTCCCCCATCCCCGGATATCGTGGCCGTTACCCATGGGCATGCGGATCATATGGGATCTGCCGTTGCACTGAAACGGCCCACGGTCGCCATCAACGAGGTGGCAAAGTACCTGAAATCGAAAGGAATACCTGCAGAGGGGATGAACATTGGCGGCACTATCCTGGTGGAAGGGGTGACGTTCCACATGGTCCAGGCGATCCATTCGTCCTGGATCGAAGAGGCAGGGATCGGGTGCAATGGTGGCGGTGCAGCAGGATTCGTCATCGGGATGGAGGGAAGACGGGTATACCATGCAGGGGATACTGCCCTTTTTTCCGACATGAAACTTATCGGCGAACTCTGCCACCCGGATGTCGCCCTGCTTCCTATCGGCGGGCGCTTCACCATGGGCCCGGAGGAGGCGATGATCGCTGCCCGGTATATCGGGGCACCTCTTGTCATTCCCATCCATTACGATACCTGGCCGGTGATCCGGCAGGACCCCAAGCAGTTCAGGACCGCCCTTGAACGGACAACCGATATCAGGGTACGCATACTCTCTCCAGGTGAGAAACTCACCATATGAGGAGGGAACCTGGAACGAATTTTGGGGAGTATGCTACCATTGTATACTCCCCCTGTCATTGATTCACGATGAAAAATTTTGGCCAGTTCGAGAATCTACCATCAATTAAATAGTGACGAACACAAACGAAGTCCCCCTTTGTGAGAAGGTCGCCTGCCTTCCTACTACAAGGGGGATATTCTTGCGACAATCGTCCTTTCAGGTTTGCCAATACCGGTTACCGGTGTCGTTCCTAAAACAGTGATATGATCGGACATGGAATAAAAGATATTAAGCCGGGAGCCCGGGCTTATTCCTTCAGCCTGCCCTTCTCCTGCCCCTGGAGGAGGTGCAGCTTCAGAATTCCATTGCATGAATTGCAGATGTAATAGTCCTGGGTCCAGCAGGTGGAGCAGGCCCATCTCCCGCACAGGGTGCACTGTTTCAGCTCGGTGGAAGGATACGTGCTGTTGCAGAGGTCACAATGGTACCGGGAGAATGTGGCTGCATCTTTCTCGGGCGGCTCGCCCTGCTTTCTCATGACGGTCACGTCATTCCGGACGCGTGAGAACAGGTCGGGATCTTTTCTGGATCCCTTCGGCTCACTTCTGCCAGGTTTGTTTTTCCAGAGCATCCAGCCGCTCCTCCAGCTTCTTCAGATTGCCTTCCATCGTCTCAGAAAAATCCTTCAGCGATGCGATCTTCTCCTCGTTTGCCTGGAGGGCCTGATCCTTGGACTGCCTGAATGACTGGAGCTTTGCACGGCTTACAAGCGACCATTCATCGATCATCAGCTCGAACCTGCGGTCGAGATACTCGTCCACCCTGCTCTCGACAGGCCGGGCGAGGGAGATCTTGCCCTGCGTACCCCTCCAGTAATAGTAGATCACGAACAGGATGAGGGCGATGATGACGACAATCAGGACCGCCTCGAGGGGAGTCATCGCCGTGCCTCCTTCAGCTGGAGGAGGCGATGTTCAAGGTTTTCCAGCGTTATCTCTGCGCTGGTCTCGAATGACTCGACCTCCTTTGTTGCTTCCTCGATAGCCTGCAGCCGGTTCTCGAAATCACCGATATCATTCCGTGTCGCAAGGTCCCAGTCCTGGATGAGGTTCTTCATTCTCCGGTCCAGGTAGGCATTCATGTAACTGTCCATGCCGACCATTACCTGACCTCCAGCTCATGGATGCCTGCCTCCAGGGCGGCGATCCGCTTCTCTATCTCGTCCCTGCCCCGCTCAAGGTTCCGGATCTCTGTCGTCACCATGTCAAGCCTGTCATCGAGATCATCCAGGGTGTGGGTGGTGATGAGCCCCCATTCGCTGATGATCGCAGACATGTGGGCATCGAAATACCGGTCGAGCCCCTTATCCATCGTGGGAAGCCGTGACTCGATTGACCCGGGAATCGAGGTCAGTGAATCCCGGAATGAGGATTTTTTCGCTGTTTCTGAAGGTGCATACTCAGCCATCATCATCACCCAATCCGTTTCTCCTCGTCCCTGATCTTCTCGACCATCCGATCGAGCTTGGTCAGCTTCACCTTGTTCTCGAGCCGCTCGATCCGTTTGTCTACTACGCTGTGTTTTGCGAAGATATCGGTCGCAAGCGCAGCGTTCTCCTCATCGAGCCCCCGGATCTCCTCCATCTGCTCGGGTTTGACCCGGAAGAAGGGAGTCCCCCTCTGGGCCATCTCGGTCTTCATCAGGCTGAGTTTCTCCTTCTCGAGCTCGATCTCGGCAAGGCGCCGGGTATTGGTCATCAGCCGTATCTCCTTGATGATGAAGTAGGTGATGATCAGGACGATGACAAGGATGATGATCCAGAACACCGACTCAAACCAACGCCAGTAGGGGGAGGTTGAACCAATAACTATTGGCAAATCTACCACAGGTCATCTCCCCTGAAATCACAGTCCCTTGTCGCCCTTTTTCGGGGTGACCTTGCCTGCCACGTTTTTCGCACCCTTCCCGATGGCTTTTCCTGCCTTGGCTGCGCCTTCCTTTACCGCTCCCCCTGCCTTTGTAGCTGCCCCTGATATCTGTTCAGTCCAGGTCACCTTTCGTATGACGGATATGGTATCTCCCTCTGCAGCACCGAGGACTGCCATATCTTCAGGGGAGATCATGATGACGGACTTGTCCACCATCGAATCACCATACCCGGTCACCGCCACGGTCTTTGTCTTCTGGTCCCAGACGGTCGGATATTGTGCAAGGACCAGTGCCTCCCCTTCCCTGGCACCGATCATCGGCAGGACGGTTTCATGGACCCGGGCCCGGCCCTTGCTCGGAAACGTCCGTACCTTCACTTTCAATGTAATTGATCCTTCCATAGTAGTCAAACCTAGCATGTTAAACTATTAATGCTTTATTAAGCCCGACGGCGGGAAACAGGAAAAGGCCTGAAAAACGGTCAGATAATGGAGAATTGGCGAATTGATGAATGATACCCGGATCGTCTCGAAGTCTTTTCAAGGAAATACCTCGACTATTGCGGATTCACCTCGCGGGTAATCAATGGAAAAAAGTGAGATATCCCCCTGAACAGGCAGGAACGAAGGGTGTCAGTGTAAGTCTGTACTGATCATCTCTGGCTATTTTTCCGTCATCTTACCAGTATCTATATATATATCCTTTGTGGTAATTAGCGATTGTATGCTTGACGTAAATAAAGTGAAAGGATTTCTCATGGCGCCTACCGCGACATTCCGGGCCAGCAAGGGAGATTCCCTTGGGAATGCCTTCCGGTATTACACCATACTGCTCGTGATCTGGGCTATCCTCGCCGCCATCGTCTGGTTGGTGATGGGATATCTGGC
>JAJRBU010000221.1 GCA_028679315.1 Methanoregulaceae archaeon | reverse complement strand
CTCGGGACCGGCTGTATGAAATGCAAACGGCTGCTGAAGAACGTTGAGGTTGCGGTCAGGGAACTCGGTATCGCAGCGGAGATCAAAAAGGTCGATGATATCAGCGAGATCATCAACCGTGGAGTAATGCTCACCCCTGCGCTTGTTGTCGACGGGGAGATGAAAGTCTCCGGCCGGGTTGCGGACGTGAAAGAACTCAAGGAGATCCTGAAGGGATAGGCCATGGCATCGAAACCAGAGTGTGCATGCGGCGATACCTCGGCACTCGCTGGTGGAAAGAGACGGATCATCTTTCCTTGTGCAGGGACGGCGAATGTCGGGTTGATCTCCAACGCAGCCGCTCTCCAGCTTGCCGATGAAGGGTATGGGGTGGCCACCTGCATCGCGCTGCTTGGATCCGGGGATTCGGGATTGAAGTGGCGCATCGCTGATGCCGATGAAATCGTGATCATCGATGGATGCCCTGCTACCTGCGGGGAAAAGATTGCCGACCTTCAAGGGGTTGCCATCGATCAGCATATTGTCATCACCGGGCTTGGGATCGACAAGGTGTATGAAAGGAACTACACCGAAGAAGAAGTTGAGCGTGTGGTCTCTGCGGCCTGGGAAGGAAAGGGGAGGCCGGAGGCAGGAACTCGTGCCAGGTGAATCCTGTGTCACCAAGGAGGCAAAAGGCCTCAGCTTGTTTGAGCGATACCTGACGGTCTGGGTCCTCCTCTGTATCGGCATCGGCATCCTGCTTGGGAACTATGCCCCGGAGCTTGCCCGCTACCTCGATTCCCTTGCGATCTATTCGGGGGAAGCCCCGATCATCTCCATCCCCATCGCCATCGCCCTCTTCTTCATGATGTATCCTATCATGGTGAAGATCGACTTTGCCGAAGTCCTCAAGGCAGGGCAGAATGTAAAACCGGTGGCGCTTACCCTGTTTGTCAACTGGGCGATCAAACCCTTCACGATGTATATTATCGCCCTCTTCTTTCTGGGCTATGTGTTCATCGGGTTTATCGGACCGGAAGCAGTGGACCTCGTGAAGATGCCGTTTGGTCTGGATCTCCCGGTCGGGGCAACGTACGGGGATGGAACCGTGGTCATGGTGGAAGGGATGAAGATGCTCGAAATTCCCCTATGGCGGAGCTATCTTGCCGGGTGCATCCTGCTTGGAATCGCCCCGTGCACTGCCATGGTGCTTGTGTGGGGGTATCTCGCAAAGGGCAATGATGGTCACACTCTCGTCATGGTGGCGATCAACTCGCTCACGATGCTTTTATTCTACGGGCCGCTTGGTGGATTCCTCCTGGGAGTCGGCCAGCTCCCGGTCCCCTGGCAGGCGCTCGCCCTCTCGATCGCTATCTATGTCGCACTTCCGCTTGTGGCCGGCTACATCTCGAGGAAACTGATCATACGGGCAAAGGGAGAGGAATGGTTCAACCAGAGATTCGTTCATTACCTTACACCGGTTACTATTATCGCCCTGCTCTCCACGCTGGTCCTTCTCTTCACCTTCAAGGGAGAGGTCATCCTCAACCAGCCACTCACCATCGTCTGGATCGCGATTCCGCTCTTCCTCCAGACGATGCTCATCTTCACCATCGGATACGTCCTCGCAAAGAAAATTCATCTTACCTACGAGGACGCCGCACCTTCCGCTATGATCGGGGCCTCGAACCACTTCGAGGTTGCTATCGCCACGGCTACGATCCTCTTCGGAATCGCATCAGGGGCGGCCCTTGCGACCGTGGTCGGGGTACTCATCGAAGTCCCGACCATGCTCCTCCTGGTAAAAATTTGCCTGAAAACACAAGGATGGTTCACATGAAACGCGATCTTGTCATCGAATGGAAACACATCGGAAACAACGTCACCGGCACCTGCGAGCGCTGCAGCCTGACCGGCGGGGCGATACTGGATGTTCTCGAAGAGCTCCAGCCCTATTTCAGACAGAAGAATGTCACGGCACGGTTCCGGGAGACGGTTCTTCCTGACGCCATGATTGAAGAGTCGAACCAGGTCATCATTAACGGAACTCCCCTTGAGGAGTATCTCTCTGATGCAGAAGTGGTGCAGACTCCGTGCTGCTCCTGTGCCTGCATCACCGGGCAGGATGAAGCGGAGTGCCGGGCTATCGATTACGAGGGTGACCGTTACGAGGCAATTTCCCCGGATCTCCTAAAACGGGTGATTATCGGCATCGTGGAATCAGGAGACGGCCCATGCTGTTCGTAAAATGGAAAGAGACTACCCTGAACAATGACGACCATGCAGATTCCTCATGAGAGTTACCGATATAACCAGGAAATGACTCGATGTATGAAGACCTGATCCTGGAAGGGGTGATGGGTGGTGTAACGGCACTCATCGAATACTTAGCGGCTCACGTGCTCACCTGTCTTATCCCGGCATTTTTCATCGCTGGTGCAATGAACGCGCTGTTGCACAAAGAAGCGATCACCAAGTATCTCGGTGAAAAAACCCCGCTCTACATTGCATACCCGGTTGCGGTCGTATCGGGGCTCCTGCTTGCGGTCTGTTCCTGCACGATCCTCCCCCTCTTTGCCGGGATCATGAAGAAAGGTGCAGGGATCGGACCTGCGATCGCGTTCCTGTATACGGCACCGGCTACCAATATCCTTGCAGTTGCATTAACCTGGAGCGTGATTGGGGCAGATTTCGCAATCGCCCGGATTGCGCTCTCGGTCACCTTTGCAATCCTGATCGGTCTTATCATTTCAACGCTCTTTAAAGATACAACCTCTGCAGAACCAGCACCCGTTGCATGTGCCTGCGCTCCTTCATCGGAACCGGATACCCCGATAGGTCAAAAACATGTAGTCCTGTTCATCGGGACACTGGTCGCGATCCTCATTGTCGGCACCTGGAGCATCTTCCTCGTGAACAAATTTGCCGGGATTCCTCTCCGGTTCCTGATTCTCCCCTTCCTGATCCTGCTTGTCATCATCGAGGCATGGAAATGGTTCACCCATGATCAGCGGCGTTCCTGGCTTGAAGAGACCTGGTTTTTCATGCGAATGATAATTCCCCTCCTGTTACTCGGGATTTTTGTTGCGGGAGTGCTCACTGCCCTCCTTCCGGAAGGAATTCTCACCACATGGCTTGGATCGAATACCCTCCTCGCAAACTTCATCGCGGTCCTTTTCGGGACGTTCATGTATTTCCCGACTCTTGTTGAAATACCGATGGCAAAGATGTTCCTGGACTTGGGAATGGCAAAAGGCCCGCTCCTTGCCTATGTCCTCGCTGACCCGGTGATCTCCCTGCCAAGTATTCTAGTCGTCCGGAAGTTCATGGGGACCAGACAGACCATCGCGTACGTGCTGCTGATCGTGTTCTTCTGCACAATTGCAGGATTTATCTATGGTTCTTTCGTGGAGTGAGGAAAAGATGGAGGTCGTAAGCACGACATTTACAAAAAGGAAAATGGATGAACAGAAATATTTAGACCTGGGGTGATGTTGCATGATAAAGTCTTCAATTGAATGTATGGGGTGGAGGACGGGGGATCTCTCTCCTCCTCACTGGTGGAGGGGTGGATTTCTACCAGGGGATGTCATCGTCTGGTGCAGAAAATGACGTGGTGCGGCCTCACCTCGGAGCAGGTTACGGACCCGGTCCCTGTCCAGCCGCTCGGTGAGGATGAAACGGCAAATAAACGAGACGTTCTGGAAAAGCCCTTACGTCGCTCTACCAGAAACTGGAGGCTGAATATTTCGGACGGATCTACAATCTTTAAGGGAGGAGTACCTCATGAGCAATAAAGAAAGGCCGGTCCTCCTCCTAACCTGCTCCGGAATATCCCATACCGGGCAACTCACCGCCTTGACCGGGCATTCGCTCCGGTGCCGACACCCGGCCCTGGTCACCCGCCACCTGCAGCTCACCGCCCTTAAACACTCGTTGGAAAGGGAAATGGAGGATGACGAATGCCTGATCGTGGTGGATGGATGCGAGGAATGCTGTGCGAAGAAGAGAATGGACCTGATCGGGAAGATCCCGGATGCCTACCTCATTGCCACAAGGGAAGGGATCACTAAACGCGGGATGGAAGAGCCGCGATACGATGAGATCGAGTGCCTCTGTCAGGCAGTGGTCAGGATTATCAGGAATGATTCAGGCAACGAAGAAGAGCGTGAGATACCATGAAGAACAAATCATATCTTGTTGTACCAGTGCTTCTGCTGATCTTTGCACTGGCCGTGCTTTCAGCCGGATGTACAACACCGGTTGAACCCAGCGGGAATCCAGGGATCACCTCATCAGCAGCAGTTGAAAAAGTCGAGGTCTTACATTTCCACCGGACCTCGCAATGCTATTCCTGCAAGACTGTAGGGGCATACGCAGAGGAGACGGTAAAGAATTATTTCGCCCAAGAATTGGCCTCCGGGAAGGTGGTGTTTGGCCACATCAATATTGAGGAACCGGAGAACAAGGCGCTGGTGGAGCAGTACGGTCCGACCGGGCCATCACTCTGGATTGGGGTCTACGATCAAGACGGATTCCATAAAGAGGAGAATGTCAACGTCTGGTACAAGATCGGGAATAAGGAGGAATACCTGGCTTACCTGAAGGAAGTCATCGACAAGCGGCTGGAAGGTGACCTCTCCTGATTGATTTCATGGGCAGCATGGAGGCGCTGGGGACCAGCGGCATCCCCCTTGTCGCCGCTTTCTTCATCGGTCTTTTAATGACCTTCTCTCCCTGTCCGCTTGCCACCAACATCACCGCGATTGCGTTCATCTCAAAGAAGGTCGGTGACAGCACACACACGATCCTTATCGGGACCCTCTATGCCCTGGGGAGGACGGCTGCCTACATCGGCATAACAGCCTTAATCGTATATGCCGGCCTCAATATCCAGGCCATCTCGTTGTTCCTCCAGGAATACGGGGAGAAGCTGATAGGCCCCTTCCTCGTCATCATGGGGATCCTGATGCTTGAGATCGTGGATATCCCGGTCATCGGAGGTCAGGGTTGGCTGCAGAAGATCGAGCTGTATCTTGGGGAAAAGGGATACCTCGGAGGATTCCTTCTCGGCGTTATTTTTGCCCTTGCCCTCTGCCCGTTTGCGGCGGTCCTGTTCTTCGGGATGCTCATCCCGATCGCGTTGAAGACCGGGGATGCAATCGTGGTCCCTGCGGTATTTGCCATTGCCACTGCACTCCCGGTTATCGTCATCTCCCTTCTTCTGACGCAAGGGGTGAACCGGCTGTCAGGGATGATGGCCTCGGTCCAGAAGATGGAGAAGTGGATAAAGTGGACCGTCGCTGGAGTGTTCATCGCTGTGGGGATGTACTATATCCTGATGGTATACGGGCCGATGGTTGGATAAGTGGATATCCGACTTCATTCGGACGGCGATTACATAGGCAGGGCCGATGAGGGTATAGGCTTTGCAGTCTATCCCTACAGTCTTATAGACACGTTATACCATCTCAAACTCCATAGGGGGGTGCATCACCCCAGGGAACCGGCAGATTCCCATGAGACAGCAACCGTGACCATCGCAGGCACAGGGAGTGCAATGATCGTTTCCAAAAAGACTCTCTTTTCATCATACGGTTCAGCGAAAAAGCCTGGTAATCACGTGAAACAATGCAAAACGGTTGAGGAAATAAAGAAAATTGGACCAGCATCTCATGCAACCCGTGCAAGGATATGCCAGATCAATCGATTTTCTGCTTTATGGATATGTTCAAGCAGCGTTGTTTTGTGCATGCCCACTTCCGCAGTAGGGTTGCGCCCGTTTGAACCGGGGAATCAGAAGGATTTCCTCCCCCTCCTCACACCAGCGGCTTCGGTAACGTGTCCGAACCAAACGGCAGCGCTGCCCCGGTGACTAGGAACTGCCCCTTCGTATCAATGACCTTTCGGAGGATCAGCTCTTTTGCTTTCTGGGTCATGGCAAAGATCGGGACGGATGACCCTGCCTGGAGGAGAGCTCTTTTTCCGGCAACTTCCCTGACGGCACGGGAAGCACAAGCGGTCACGATATCCGTGTATTCGGCGAAGATCATGGCTGCCTCATTGGTGATCCCGGTGGTGTGGACGGCGATGATGAAAGCGTCCGGGAATGCTGAACGAATTTTTGTGGCATCATCGGGAAGTGCAATAGTGACGGCAACCTTCGGGTATCCAGAATCGTAGGCAGCCTGTGTGCCCCTGACCTGATCTATCCGGGCATCCTTCCTGAAGGGGACGATTCCACCATTCTTTTCTATTGCTTCAATGACTGCAGGGAAGGGGATCGTACTTACAAGCCCGGACATCCTCCCCCCGATACCCTGGACAAGGTCCGGGGTGGTGGCGATCACGGTTCCTGCACCGTCGCAGGCAATCACCCCTGCATCGAAAAACCGGGTTGACAGGCCATAGCTGATCAGTTCGGAGGCGCCAAACCCGACATATTCTCCTGACATCAGGACTTTCCGGTCCGGGGTGCACATGCCGAATTTCTTCATCCGGTGGGCGATGTTCTCCCTGACTGCTTCAGGGGTTATCGGGTGGACGGGGAGGGCAAACTTGCGGGCAAGCGGGCATTCGGTGATCAACGGGGGCCCCACATCGACCACCGAGCCGTTCCTGATGATGATCCGGCATTTTCCTATCGCTTCGATCACGTGCTCATCGGGATTATTGGCCATTAAGAAGAGTCACCTTTGTAATATATTTGGCAAAATATGGTAAAAAGGTGGGGTAGGAACCGGGCACCCCGTTCATTCATTACCTGTTTCGTTTATGAATTACCGGTTTATTCATTGCCCTGTTTCTTCCGCGAGGCAACCAGGAAGACAGCCGCCAGCACGAGACAGCTCATCGTGACGAATGGGCTCAGCGGAGCCTCGGTTGTGGTTGGTATCACGGTTGTGTCCGGGACTGTGGTAGGCTCGGTGGTCGGGATCGTCGTGGTAGGCTCGGAGGTGGGGATGATCTCGCGGTACGTAGCCAACTCAACGTTGTCGATGTAGCCGATCGCGTTGTTCTCAAGCGTGTAATCCCCCTTGGTGGTGATCGCAAGCCTGCTCAAGGAGAGGAGTTCCTGGCCGAGCGGGATATAATACCCCCAGAGCAGTTCCCCCTTCCCCTTGTCAGTGACCTTGATATCAGCTTGCCGGAGCTGCTTGTTGTAGCGGACCTCAACATGGTAGGTGGCATTCTCCTCGTACTGTTTGGTATCACAGTCCTTCATCTCCCCGCAGTACACGCTGTAGAGGCTCTTGGTCTCGTAGATGTGGTTGTTCTGGTCGATGACCTGGAGGCCTATCAGCCGTCCATACTGGCCGTTTTCAAAGATCGCAAGGACACTGGCTGCCTTTGAGATATCCATGTCAGTCGTGGTAAGGCCGAACCTGACCGCCCCGCTCTTCTGGATCGAACTGATATTGATATCATATTCAAGGGAGAAGGGGCCGTTGTCGAGTTCGACCGGGATGAAGGTAAAGCCGTTCGTCCCCCCCTCGGTCTCGAAGTGATACGTCTGGTTGGCAACATCCCAGTAATACCGCGACGGGTTATTGGTGGTAAATCCCGGATCACTGGAAAAATCGGAAGAGTAGATGACAACCTTCTCCTGGGCTGCCGATATGGGCAGCGCAATCAGGAAGCAGGCGAGGAAGAGCACTGAAAGGAAAAATACAGGGATTTTTTGCACAACGGTACCTCAGGAAACATAATTTTTATCAGGATGAAATATATCCTTTCCCGTCTGATCCAAGGCCGGTGATTCACAACGGAAAATTAAGAAAAAAACATGGCGGAAAAACCGGCATCCGCTCATATCCATGCAATGTTCTGGTATCGATGCAGCCCAATAAAAAGTTCGGAATTTACCCTGCTATGAAAAGAAAATGGAGCTGCTCTTCCACCTTTCCATCAATCTTTCGCCTTCTCCTTGCGGATCCTCACCAGCGGTGATTTCCGGGTGATGAAGCCCGACAGGAACGAAGCACTCTCCGGTGACCAGCAGTCCCCTCCTTCAAATACTTCCCAGTGCATGACCATGGACTGGCGTACATGGCGCCCCAGCCCCACATCCAGGAGATCAGGGGAGCGGAGGAGATCGGCAGCAGTCGTGTACCTGCGCTGGACCTCGACGACATACCGGCCGTTCTCGATATAGGGCCCGCTTGAGAGACCTGGAATGTCCCCGGCAGTGTATTTTTCGAAGAATTTGTCTGCATTGGTCCTGTTCCAGAGGGGAGGTCCGATATGCCGTCGTGCATGCGGCACCTTTCCGGCATTCAGTTCAAAGAGGAGCAGGCACCGATCTTCAAACATCTCGCAATCGGCGGAATGTACCGGAAACCCGTTTCGTTCCAGGAGCCCCAGGATCGAGTCCATGCTCCGCCGCAGCTGGGGGACGACCACATCGGGGATATAAGGCGGCGTGGCAAACGATATCGAATAGAGGAATGTGCCCCTGTCATTGAGTTGGACGTCCAGTTGTTCCCGGGTACAGGCTGGTCTTTTCGGAGGGAAGAAGAACAGGTACGAAGGTTCATCCAGATACCCCCGTGCAAGCTCCACGAATTCATACATACGGTCGAGCGATACCGATGCGGATACGTTCCTTCCCCCGTCCACCGGGTCAACTACAACAAGCGGCTCGGTGAAGTCCTTGGTACGGTGTCCTTCGGGATCGATCAGGATCCCGGGTTTCCAGTCGGCTGCCGCCTCGAGGAGTGCTGAAAATCCCCCGTAGTAGAGGATCAGCAGCTCGCAGAGGTATCCCGAGAATCCTTCGGTCATCTGGTCCGAACCATAGACTCCTCCCCCTTTTGCAAACTGTTTTGCCAGTAGCACATCATCCACGAGGGGGGCAATCCTTGACGAGATGTACCGGGTGTGGAAAGGGGTCCGGTCGACCGACGATCGTAGTGCCGACGCCGAATCCACCCGGAAACAGGGGACGAGATCCACATCGAATCCGTCAATCGTTGCACTGATGTAGGGGTGTTCCGCATACTTCTCGCAGTACCGTTCAGCCAGTTCGTCGGCAATACCCCGGGCGAGCATAAGCCCCTTCTCTTCAAGCTCTTCCCGTGAGAGGGAGGGATCGAAGAGCAGAAAGATATCGAGATCCCGGTCGCCGTGGATGAAGGTGTCCCGTGCAACCGATCCCACCACCATGGGTTCAGCGACATCCTTTCCCGAAGCA
>JAJRBU010000177.1 GCA_028679315.1 Methanoregulaceae archaeon | reverse complement strand
CGCCATCCGTATGATATGACCTTAAAAATAGGCGCGGATGCAAATGGGCGCTTTACCGGTTTACTAGCTGAAATGTATGTCAATAAAGGCGCCTATTTTATCATGGGCGGCCTGACTATCCAACGTTCTTTATCAATGCTTTCCAGCGCTTACAGATTTCCTAATGTCCTGGCAGACTGTAAGCTGGTTTATACCACTAACGCATCCGGCGCCGCCGCCCGGGGAGCGGGTCCGCCCCAATCCAACTTCGGGCTGGAATCTATCATCGATATGCTGGCGGAGAAAGTCGGCATGGATAAACTGGCGTTCCGCAAGCTCAATTCCTTAAAACCCGGCGAGCCGCGCTCTACCGGCACCACGGTAAGCCAGTGGGAATTCCCGGAAATTTGCGATGCAATACAACCGCATTGGGACAGAGCGAAAAAAGACGCCGCCGCTTTTAACAAAAAGAACAGTAAACTGAAGCGGGGCGTAGGATTAGGCGTGCATGCTTTCGGCATCGGTGGGCCCGGCGACCAGGGCCATGTCGAGGTTGAAATCAAACCGGATGATACCGTTATTATCTTCGGGGCTATTGCCGACCCTGGAGAGGGCAATGACGCTATGCTGACACAGATAGCTGCTTATGTCCTGGGAATACCTCAAAACAAAATAATACTGGAAACCCGTGACACTAAGAAAACGATAGCCATGGGACCTGCCGCCGGCAGCCGCATGACATATATGGGTGGCGGATCACTGCAGTTGGCTATGGAGCAACTTAAAAAAGCTATGGATGAAGCCGGAGGCAAAACTTACGCCGCCCTGAAGAAAGCCGGTAAACCTACCCGCTATATCGGCGAAAAGAAAAATAAAGAAGGAAAAACGGACCCCAAGACCGGCCAGGGTAGTAACAGCGCATCTATTGTTCACAATATCCAGATGGCGGAGGTTGAGGTCGATACCGGGACCGGCGACGTTAAAGTGCTCAAGATGACCACTGCCGTTGACGCCGGCGTTATCATCAACCCCCAGTCAGCCGAAGGCCAGCTCGAAGGGGGCATGGACCAGGGCATCGGTTTTGCGTTGAGAGAGGAATATATCCACGGTAAAACAAATGATTGGAAGACCTTTAAATTCCCGACCATCGAGATGATGCCGGAAACGGAGATTATCTTCCGCGAGACCCCCAGGCCTACCGGAACGCTGGGCGCTACCGGCATCGGTGAAATGACGATGATTTCAACGGCGCCTTCGATAACCAATGCAATCTATAACGCCTGCGGTGTACGCATCAACCACCTCCCGGCCACTCCGGACAAGGTTAAAAAAGGCCTGGCAGAACTGAAAAAATAGGTCAACTATAAAGCCGGTCGATTAATATATAGTCGACCGGCTTCTTTTTGTCTGAAACCGGGTGGAACCTTACCGTCCGCCCGCCACATTAGTACATATTACCGTTTTAAGGGATTTTTACCTATTATTGTTGAATCAAAAGTCGGCGCAAACATAATATGCCCGAACATAATCGGCTTATCCACCCTCTTGAAATTAAGAGGGCAATGCAGGAGATTTTTCGGAACATATACCCAGGTAGTCGAAGTTATAACATGAATTTCTGCGTCTTTCCCCTCACCCATTGTAAACTCTACCTCAGCGCCGAATTCCTTGAAATTCATCGGGTCACCGCCGATAAAATACAGGATTTCAGCAACGGCATGCCTGTGACCGTCAGGTATCATTTTGTAGGGCTTATAAACAGGGCGTAGTACCTGGGTAAGAGGTTCATCCCAACCCTCCACGGGAGCTTTCTGCCCCATGCCGATGTATACCGGGGCGCCGGGGTCATCTGCCTTGGGCACTCCCCAGGGTTCTTTTAAGAAATACTTATCATATTTTGTTTTGCTCATTTTCTCCTTCCTCTTTTTCTCAGATTTCAGTTGCTATTATTTAAACACAACATGGTCTCTAATTCAATCAGGATTGCATATTGGGTTGTAAACGGTGAATAATTACTTTTCACGGTTTCACGTTTATTTTACATTACAATATAGGCGCATCTATAATAGAACCTGAAGGATTGGCAGAAATGCGCAGGATAGCTAAAAAGAAAATATAAGGAGCAGATTATGGTCCGAAACGGTTTATTGATTGATTACGAATACTGCACCGGCTGCCATAGTTGCGAGATAGCCTGCAAGCAGGAACACAATTATCCGGCAGGGAAGTGCGGAATTAGGATTAGCGAGATTATTACCGAGAACCCTTCCGGAAAACACCGCATCGATAATCTGCCGTTTATTACCGAGCACTGCGACCTATGCGCCGCAAGGACGAAGCAGGGAGAATCTCCGGCCTGCGTTAAGCACTGCCAGGCATGGTGCATGTATTACGGCCGCGTGGCCGAACTGGCCAATATCATGGAGGACAAGCCGAGGGCTGTGCTTTACAGCCACTAAGCACAGCCGGTCCCGTGATGAAACTATGAAGGAGCAATACGATGCCTGAGAAAAGCAAAGACGTTAAGATAGTAAAAATGGGCGCCTGGTCGGCTGGACCGGGGTGCCATGGCGGCTGCGGTGTTAAAGTATATGTCAAGAACGGGAAAGTGGTCAAGATAGAGGGCGATGAAGACCACCCCTA
>JAJRBU010000246.1 GCA_028679315.1 Methanoregulaceae archaeon | reverse complement strand
TCGGTCATGCGAGGTGAGCCGAAGATGGCTGAATCCACCTTTCCCGTCCTGTCCGCGGTGCTGAGCGTTCCGATCCTCGGTGACTTGTTGAAGTAGTCCATCAGTTTTGATGCCATGTGATACCACCTTGTGGTGTGGGGGATTCTCACCGGATGGGAATTAAAGGTTGTGGGGAAATAACGGAAAATGAAAAGTCCCATGAGGGTACAGTATCTCTCGGCTTCGCCGGCTTTTGGTTGAGAAGAGCCGGTGGGAGGCATCAATGGCAGAAGATCTACAGATACGACAGGAGATCACGAGGGACCTCCTCGAACGCCTCGCCAGCCCCGTACGGCAGGTACGGGAGGATGCGGTGGAAGCTCTCGCGGTGAGTACCGAGGACGAAGACTGGAGGCCGAACGAACTGATCCGCCAGGATGGCATCAACATTCTCATCGGTCTTCTTGACGACGAGAATATCCATATCGTTGGGTCCACCCTTGATATCATCGTCGCCATCGCTGCGGCCGGTGAGGAAGAGGCACTCATTACCGGCGGGGTGATTGAACAGCTTGACCAGCTGCAGAACCATAAGGACCCGCTGATGCGGAAAAAGGCACAGGAGGCGCTATGGCTCCTGGTGCCCGAGGTGGAAGATGTGGTGACCTCCAAGCCCAAGGATGATTATTGAACTGAAGCGGGGTGCTCACAGGATCACCCGTTCAATTCACCCGGGGCAACTGCCGGGAAGAACTCCGGTTATCAGGGCGAATCTGTTGGATCACCATGATGCGGCCGAACCGGGCGGCCAGCCGGTATCTAACTGAATCTGAGGATCCCGAGTACCACCATCACAATGAGAGCGATAATGACCGCACCCAGCAGACCAAAAATTAACCAGCCGACCAGGAATGCTATCACCGAGACGAGGCCCATCGCACCCCAATTCACTGATATTGCCACCTTGCATCACCTTCTTTTCAAGATTCCTTTCCTTCGCTCTCCCCTTTCCACCTGGCATGCCTCTCGTCATCCATAGGGCGAGGCCTGCCAGGGTAACATGGACACCTTATCTGATCAGCTATAAAAACTCGATTCCCAATAACAAATCCTGTATCACTTTTCAAAGGGGCATTTCAGGGGATGAAACCCTTGAAAAAAGAGATGCGGTGCTGTTATAATAGGAAGGCCACAACGGCGAGTACGATAAAGATGATCACGAGCCACTTGGCAATGGTCATCGAGAACCCGGCAACCCCTTTTGCACCCAGCACAAATGCAACCAGCGCCAGAATGAGGAATAATATCGCCAATCCGATTAAATCTGCCATCATTCACCTCCTGAGGTTATTCCAAGGTTGAGGATGAAGCATTACATAAACTGTTTGAGCATTCTTATTTTTTGTAAAGATAATTTCAAAAAAATCTACCAATGATTGGAAGTGAAACGTTTTCCACGTTTCCGGGAGAACTTTTTCCCCGGTATATCACCCGGTGAGGGTATTCCCGCCTTAATCTTTCATCTTTCTTTTTATTTTCCCAATTTCCTCCTGGACGGTCCCTTCAGCCTGTTGAATCTTGCCTTTGATCTGTTCCGTTTTGTTGCCGGTCAGTTTCCCGTATCCTTCACGAACCTGGCCTTCGATTTTTTTTCCTTTTCCCTTTATTTCATCTTTGTTCATGTTTCTTCCCTATCCTCCGGGGTTGATAAATGTTGGTGCCACTTATAATACATGAAACTCCCGCCGTGTCATGAAGGGAGAGAATTCCCTCACACAGGATTGATTCGTGGCGGGAGATCCGGGTGAAGTGAACGGGTCTCTGTTCCGATCCCGTGCGGTATCCATGCTCTCCCTTGAGACGATGCCGCCTCCCGTTTCCCCCCACTACACTATACCGCTGAGCATCCCCACTCCAAGTGCAACCATGACAAGGCCCATGACAAGGCGTACCCAGCGCCGGCTCCCCGTCCGGAATGCTTCCAGCCGCCCTTGAGTACCACCCCAGTACATGATGATGAGGATCAGAATCAGGGGGAGCACAAAGATAAAGTTATACAGAAGCAGGTACGGGATTCCCTGGAAAAGTGTCATCCGGTTGCCCAGAAGGCCAAGAATCACAAGGTAGATCCCGCCGGTGCAGGGCAGTTCGACCATGCTGACGAGTACCCCGAGAACAATTGCGGACGGTATGGATGCTCTCTTCATGTACCGGTCGATGGCGTCTTTCTGCGAAGCGGGAATCGCGAGCGTGAAGACCTCGCGTTTCAGGAGGACTTCGGCGATGTTGATGAGCCCGGCAAGGATGGCGACGACTGCGGCAATCGTGAAAACGATCCCGGTAAGACCAAGCTGCAGGACAACGGCAAGAAGTCCCAGACCGGCAACGAAATACACGACAAAGACGGTGGCGATATACGTGCAGCCGACAGCAGCGATCCGCCGCCGCTCTCCCAGCGATGCCAGGTACGCGAGCAGGAGGATCAGGACGGCAAAGGCGCACGGATTGATACTGTCGATGGCCGCT
>JAJRBU010000202.1 GCA_028679315.1 Methanoregulaceae archaeon | reverse complement strand
GTCTCCCGTGTACCTGATACCCCGCAGTGTCCAAAATGCGGGGCACGCCTTATTGCAGCACTCAAACCCTATGAGGATGAATCATTCCTGTCCCTGAGGAAATCGCGGAAGACAAAAGAAGATCGCGCGATCGAGCAACGTTTCCTGAAAAATGCAAATATCGTTTTGTCCAGCGGGAAGAAGGCGGTTATTGCGCTATCTGCCCGTGGTGTAGGACCAGAGAACGCATCCCGTATTCTTGCAACCCTCACTGACGGTGATGCATTCTATCGCGAGATTATGAAAGCAGAACGAAATTTTATCCAGACCCACAGGTACTGGTCGTAAATCCATAATAAGATCCGGTGGTATTGCATGGGAAACAGGGACATTAACCGAAGGCTGGTGATTGATCACGTTGCTTGAAAGGGTCCCGGTACCGATGTGCAGCGGGAAAATAAACCAGAAGATTCTCGTTTCAGGTTTTTCAGGATATAAAGAGAGACGGATTTAAAATTTTTACATTATGGTCTCGAGTTTCTGCTCGAGAAAATCAAGGCCTTTCTTGATATCTTCAAGGTTCTTGCCACCGGTCAGGATAATCTTTCCTGATGAAAAGAGAAGTGCAACGATTTTGGGATCTTTAATACGGTACACAAGCCCCGGAAACTGTTCCGGTTCATATTCAATGTTCTCAAGGTTGAGGGTGATGACCACCTTATTCAGGTTGATGTATTTTCCGATATCGTAAGAACAGACAATGTTTGTTATCGCCACTTTGGGTTCATTATACGTATCGACACCGGCATCTTTGAGAGATCTCATGATGATTCTCAACCCGTCGGTAAGCGCTTTATTATCCCGGATGCCGGTAAGGACAACTTTTCCTGACGAAAAAATCAGGGATGCAATCTTCGGGTTCTCGATCCGGTAAACCGCGCCCGGAAATCGTTTCGTATTGAGCTCGCAGCTTTTGATCTTACCGGATACATCAGCCAAGTCTATAGAATCGGCAATAACACCTGATGCAACAATATTCTCAATTTTCAATGAATCGTACTTTTTATCTGCCATCCACTATACTATGCTTTTCCCTGAATCATAATACTAATGGACAATCTTTATGTTCTGTCGGTGATGACGAGAAAATTCATGGTACTCAGGAAAACAAGATTTGTGGAAATTTTTCACGAGTGGAGAGTTCACTTAAAAGGGACCTTAACGGTCGGATAAAAAGAGAAAGCACTGAGTTTTAACTATAGGATGAAGCTGCAGTCCGTTTGGATAATTATGAGATTATCGTGAATTTCTTTATCAACGTCCTGGAGTTTTCAGTTTCGATTTTGACATTATTGACGCAGAAATGATAACTGACCCGAATATTCTCGCAGAGATCTGATAGCCAGAAGAAAGAAGCGGTATAGTTCTATTGACCTTAATGACCCCAGCCCGGATTGTAACAACTTTTGAGGATTTCGCCACACAAGGTTCAGGCATTTGAGATGAAAAACATCTTCAAATAAAAAACTGCACCAGTCAGAACCCTTTCATACCTGAACCCTGTTATTTCGTCATGGAATCCGGTACTGAAATTCTTCGGTAACCTGCCAGTATTGATGTCTATAAAAATCGAAAAACCTATCAGGTGCACCAGCAAACCGATCCTGGATGGTGCGATATTCTGTAACAATGGACGAAGACCTGACGACTACCATTGATAAATCCTGTGAAAAACGAAAAATATCACGCTCAGACTGGATTACAGAGGCATGCACCACACATCTGATGCAGGCTTCCGGTGCCAGCACGGCTGGGCCTGCGAACCTTCCTTTTTCAGGCCTGGTGCCCCCGCAGACGGATCATAATATGCGTGATTATGACGAAACATACCGCTCCTTTAACATTGCGGTTCCCGAGTTTTTTAACTTCGGTTTCGATGTGATTGATGCATGGGCGCACAGGGACCGGAACAAGCTGGCAATGATCTGGGTGAACCAGGAAGGGGAAGAAAAGAAATTCACGTTCTGGGATCTCATGCGGCTTTCAAACCAGATTGCAAACATGATGATCAAATATAGTGTTAACAAGGGAGATCGCGTACTGATCATGCTCCCGAGGATCCCTGAGTGGTGGACATTTACCCTGGCGCTGATCAAGCGGGGGGCCGTTTACTGCCCCGCTCCAACGATGCTCACCCCAAAGGATCTGAAATATCGCATTAATCTCGCCGACATCAAGATGGTCATAACATGTGAAGAGCATGCTGACAAGATAGATGCGATTGTTAAAGAATGTCCTGCGCTTTCCTGCAGGATGCTGGTTGACGGAAGACGACCGGGATGGATCAGCTATCCTGTGGAACTTGAGTATCCTGCACCAGTTTCGGCAAAACTTGTGAGCCTTCCGGGTATGAAAAAGACCAGGAGTTCCGATCCCCTGGTAATCTTTTTTACCTCCGGAACGGCCGGAGAACCAAAGATGGTGATGCATGACCAGAGTTATCCACTCGGGCATATCGTGACCGCAAGATTCTGGCATGATATCCGCACCACGGATCTCCACTTTACCCTTTCCGATACGGGTTGGGCAAAGAGTGCTTGGGGAAAATTTTATGGGCAGTGGATCGAGGGGGCGGCAATTTTTGTCTATGATATACGGAGCAAATTCAACCCTACGGAGATCCTCCCCCTGATCGAAAAGTATGGTATTAACACATTCTGTTGTCCACCCACTATCTACCGGATGTTAATCCTTGCCGATCTCGACAAGTTCGATTTTACCGAGCTCCGCCATTGCGTGAGCGCGGGTGAACCCCTGAATCCTGAAGTTATCAAGGCATGGAAGGATGCCACCGGTATGACAATTTATGAAGGATACGGCCAGACCGAAACCGTCCTCTGCATAGGCACATTCCCCAGTATGACCCCGAAATTCGGTTCAATGGGGAGACCGTCACCAGGCTGGCAGATCGAACTGCA
>JAJRBU010000037.1 GCA_028679315.1 Methanoregulaceae archaeon | reverse complement strand
CCCGCGAACAGAACATCCTTGCAGAGGAGTCGAAAAAGCGACTTACGGAATCCGGACGATACGGGAGACGCCCGGTTGTGACGGAGATTGTGCCTGCCGGCCCGTTCTTCCCGGCAGAGGAGTATCACCAGCAGTTCTATGAAAAACAGGGGAGGAGGAGCTGCCGCATCGGATAACCATGATCCTTTGGTTATCCCATTTTTTCTTCCTCTTCGGTATCCTTTCTGAGAACGACCTTCATCTCGCAGTTCCGGTCCCCTTGGCACATTGCCCGGACAAACCGGAGGGTGTATTCCGGGTTCAGTTCCTCGATAAGGGCGATGGAGAAGGCAAGGCAGCGGTTGAATACATCAGAGGGTGGTCCGGACATTTCCTGCTCCCGGAGAAGAAATGGGCACTTCCGGACGAGTAGGACCGAACGATCATTCTCGAACGAGATCTGCTCGGACTTGAATTCAGGGCCAAATAATAGCGTATTCAGGATATCGAGGGTCAAGGTGAGGTCCCGGGAATCAGCCACAGGGAGCGAACAGGTCCAGGCCACCGCCTTTGCCTCGTGGGCGAGGGCAACCCAGATCTGTTGCTCCAGGCGGTCATAATCAGCACCGGTACTCTCCCGGAAGACCATGCCGTAGGTGACCGGGATCTTTGCTGAGAGGGTAGCGGCTATCCGCCACCTCATCTCTTCGGGGATCGGCAGCTTTCTGGCCATGGCACTCACATTCCGGTATGGAGTCACCCACCTCTTATAATTCACCCAGCAAAGAGTGCGTTGTTCCGGAATGGAAAAGAGGTTCCGGAGTGTCCCTGGTTAGAAAAGGTCACCTGGATCAGGACGGATTTTCAGTTCGTCAAAAAGCCGTTCACTGTTTTTTGTCATGCTCACCCTCGCGATCTCTTCGGGGTATTGTTTCGCGGGATCACGTTCGATTGAGAGCAGGCCCACCCGTTCCATGTAAAGAAAATTGTCATGGATGGTGTCCAGGGGAAGCCCTGTCCGGGAAGAGAGAGCATGGGGTGTTGCAGACCCGGAAAATTCCCCCCCAAGGAGCCAGATGATCCATTCTTCATTGTTCCGTATGAAATTAGGTGGTGCCTGCATTGGTATTCTCCTCAACACCAGGATTGGTAGCCTTTTTCGTTCCTATCTATGTTCGAAAGGACCATAAAGGTCGTGATTATGAGGGGGTGATGCGTATCCGAACGTTCATCTTCCCGCGTTCCAAATCCTTCCTCTGATGAGACGATACCCGTTCCTGGTCTCGGTACCCCACGGAGGAACCCGCGTTCCTGAAGAGGTCAGCGAACTGGTTTGTCTCTCCGAAGCGGAGCTTGAGTTCTACAGTGACCCCGCAACCCGGGCGCTGTACCAGTTCCATGACCGGGTGATCTCGTTTCTTGATACCGATATCTCGAGGATGATCGTGGATCTGAACCGAGCCCCCTACCATCTTCCCCCTCGGCATCCGGACGGGGTGGTCAAGCAGAAGACCGTCTTTGGGACCCCGGTGTACAAGAACGGATCTGTCCCTGATATCAGGGTCATCCACCGGCTTTTAATGGAACATTACTTCCCCTATCATGCGGCAGTCGATCAGCTGCTGGATCCCAGCAGCATCGCGTTCGCCTTTGATTGCCACTCCATGCTTCCCCACGGCCCTCCCAGCCACCGCGATGCAGGGAGAGATCGTCCACTCATCTGCCTTGGGAATAACGGGGACGTTGCCGGTAAACAGCGGCAGGGAAGCCTCTCCACGTGTCCCGCCGAATGGATGCAGGCACTCGCCGCAGCATTCAGAAAAGAGTTCGGATCCAAGGGGGAGGTTGCCATAAACCGGCCATTCTCGGGAGGATTTATCACCAATGCCCATTTCTGGCATAAAGGGATACCCTGGGTACAGATCGAAGTCAACCGGGACCTTTACGAGAACGGCGATGGAACCTCCACCGGGTCTGTGATCCGCCAGGAAGATCTGCTTTTCACGGGGACGCGTATCTGGACCGCTCTCTGTTCATGCTGGGATGATCTTGATTGTGCCATACATCGCTGAACGTATCTGCAATGTTGGCAGCTCCTTCCGGAATGATCTCGATACTGCGATACACCACTGAACGTATGGGGATGCTCTCAATTCATTCCGGGGTGATCTTGATGCATCCGGTGATTGCAAAAAAATGCTACCCTGTGATTCCCGGGTGTATGATCCCCCGCTCCTTGTCTTCACAATATTTTTGGTAATTCTTCTCTGCCCTGGCAGGGGATGACGTTGCATAGCAGTACCGGCACCCATGCATACATGTGGAATAACAACCGATATCCTTGCTTACCATACACCCGCACCTGCCCCGCTGGCCCGGATCCTTCAGATCCCTTTTCCGCCTCTCCCTGAAAGAGGGGTCGTCTGGGGGCTTAAGAAAGGCCATTAGGAGAGGGTCCCCTGAGAATTCCCGGACCACCTGATCATACGAGATGCACTCGCCATGCGAGATCCCATATGCTGAAAGGTCAATCCCCTCACCGCATGACTGCAGTAAAAGCCCCCAGTCCTCGTTCAACTCCGAGAGACCGGAGGCAAACTGCCTCATTTCATCAGGAGTAAACTCCCTGATCCCGGAGAGATCGGAACGAGCAAGGTTTCGTTGCACCCTGGGGTACCTCGCAATATCGATAAAACTGAATACCAGCCTCTCTGTATACCGTGCAATCTGGTCACCGATGCTCCCGATCCTGCCTAGGAGCTCATCGACAGTGACGGAGTTACTAAGGAGCAGCGGGTCAAACCTCCAGGTGAGCCGTGTCCGTCCTATCAACAAAGAGAGGTCAGTAAAGGTCCTTATCCTTTTCTTGAGCAGGGGAATCCCGGGTTCGAGGTTTTCCTTTTCATAATTATTCAGGGTAAAGAGGAAGAGACACTGTCGGTCTTCTCTCTTGAGTTCCGTGAGAAAAGGAATGAACGGGCGTGGATTTTTCGACCAGAATACGAATACTCGTGTGTTTACAAACGAGACAGGAAGGATCCGGCCATCAAACGGACTCTTCCATGTCACATACCCTCGTTTCAGCCTTTCCATGAACCAGTCGCCGTACAAAGCCGGGATATCAGTGGAGCGGCTCGCAGAGATAATGACCGGGGCAATTGCATCCAGATGTTGCGCGGGAGACCCATGGGGCTGGACAGTGCCAGTTACCGGATCAAGCAACACATGGTCCCAGCCTTTCCATCTCACGAGTCCTGCCTCCTTGTATAGATTCACGGTTGCAGGATGATAATATCGGCAGGTACGTCGTTGAATCACTGCATACACTATTCAGGTTAATCTGGCTGCATGCCTTTCCCTTTTGATTGAAAACGATTACTTTAATGAAATTGGAGGCATTATAGAAGATAAGGAAACGCTAAACAGGAATAGTTACGAATGGGAATACGTTTTTTTCGTGGGGAGAAGATCCGGTTCGAACATGAGTATCACCAGCTCAGGGAGATAATCGACTTACTCCGGAAAGAGTATCAGAAAGAGCCGGTCTATGTTCTCACGAATGTCCTTGTCGCCAACAGGCAGCTCGATTGTGTGCTTCTCACCAGGGAAGGCCCCATCATCCTTGAGCTGAAAGCATTTTCCGGCACCATCCAGGGCCTGGAAAACGGACCCTGGGAGGTCATGACAAAAGATGGAGCGATTCCCCTGCCAAACCTTTTTACGCAGGCAAAACTCCAGCGGCAGGACCTGATCGACCGACTTATCCCTATATTTCAGGAGCATCTCCCTCATATCAATGGCAACAACCTTCGGAAGATCCGATCCTGGATCTATTTCTCCAAGGGTAGCGTTTATCAGGAGGGTCAGATCGATTTCCGGAGGGTGAAATGGTTCCGGATCGCCACTGCAGACTCGCTCCTTGAGATGATGCAATTTCCTGATTCCGGGTATAGCCTCCGGATCCAGGATATGGACGCGATCGTAAAAGGGCTCCACCTCGAAGAATACGAATTCAGCAATGGTCATCATGTCAGCCCGGCGCCCGTCAATGAGAAACAAAAGGTCGGGATGAGCAGGGGATTCCTTGCTGCGATTCTGATCGGGATTATCATCTGTGGCCTTATCGTGCTTTTTTTACTGGTTCCTGGTGCGAAGGTAGCATTTTTCTCCAGTGTCAACGGCATCATCACTGTCGTGGGGAGTCTTATCAGCCAAGGTTCCCGTGAATTCATCAAGGCGGAGAGTACTCCCGATGATTCACAGGACGCAATGATCTACCTCAACCAGATCCGGGTGTCGGGAGGTCTGCTGCCCGTTCCTTTTGATGAGCAGGCCTACCAGCTGGCCCTTGCAAGGGCAGAGGATATGGCGACCTACCGATACCTGGACTATAAGAATCCGGAAACGGGGAGCACAGCAATATCGGTGAAAGGGAGATACGGGATCGATCCCTGGGATCTCATCATTGAGTGTGCCTACGGGCAGTGGAATGGCTATACCTTTGGGATTGAGAAGGATGCGATTGATGCATGGTTATCGGACGCTGGAAACCGTGATCGGCTCTTCTCTCCGGTCGACAGTGGGGCTATTGCCTGTTCCCATGGCTACTGTTCGTTTATCGGGATATCCCCGCAGCCCAAATCCCTGACCGATAAAAGTGAGCCGGTTTTTGTTGAACAGGAGGAAAGCCAGCCAGGAGTGAACGCCACCGTAACTATGGGCTGATCCAGAGGGCAGATCTCCTGGCCAGGGAGATCTGAATACCATTTCCGTATTTTCTGCGGTAAACGTCTTGGAAAGAACGTGACAGAATGACACCATCAAAGGTTTTTACCCCCCTGTAGTCTTCGAAGGTATATCTCGTTCCATATAGTCGCGCTTAAGAATCTGGTGCAGGATTTTCCTGACAAGAGCCGGGAACGTACGGCACGGGAATCACTGAACGATCTTCCCGTTGAGGGATCTGAATATCGAGATCCGGTCCATGGCACCTGCGACCATCTCCTCCATCCCAACAAGAGTCTCTGCTTCCATTATCTCTTCAGTATGGGCGGCAGTTGCGGGCGTTTTTGGTACTGCCCGGCACCCGAGGTCGCCCTGATCGGTATCGAACGTTCCGATATTCCTGGCGATACGGACCACCTCTTCCTTGTCAAAGCCGATCAGGGGTCTTAATAGGGGGACCGTTGCCGCCCCGGATATAGTCGCCATATTGGTCAGGGTCTGGGAGGCAACCTGGCCGAGGCTGTCACCGGTTACCAGTGCCTCAAAATGGCGGTCTTTTGCGATGGCACTCCCAAGGCCGAGCATAAATCGTTTGCAGAGCACACAACGGTATCGGGCGGGTCCCTTCTTCATTATGGTTTCATAAAATGCTTCAGCGTCCACCACCAGTAACTCCATGGGAAAGCCGGTGCACCAGCCCGAAAGGATAGCATGGTGTCGTTCTGCTGTCGCCCGGACATCCCTGCCTGCATAGCTCCCTCCGTCAACGTGCAGGGATATCACCTCGCACCCTCTCTTCATCATGAGCCAGGTGGCTACCGGTGAATCGATCCCTGCGGAGAGCAGCGAGAGTACTCGTCCCTGAGTACCCCATGGGAGCCCCTTGGGGGCCGGTATCGGTGCATCGTAGATCAACGCACCGAAATCACGCACTTCGATGAACACTTCGTATTCGGGATGAGACAGGTCCACCCTGGATCGGGGATATGCATCACGCAGCGCTGATCCCACATGGGCTGCTACCTCCTGACTGGTGATACCGGCAACTCCCTGTCTCCGTGCCCGGACAGCAAAACTCGCTCCCTCGCTGAGTCGTTTCTCTGCCATTTGCACGGCTGAACCGGCTATCTCATCAAGTGAGGTACCTGTCAGGTGACAGACAGCAACCTCTACAATCCCGAAGATTCGGGCTGCAAGGAGGGCGATTCGTCCCGGATCATCACCATGGATGAGGAGACGGCCCCGATGGAGTTCAAAACGGTGGGACAATCCCTCTGACTGGAGCGCTTTGCCGATATTGCGGGTCAGGTTCTGGATGAAATGCCGCTTTACGGGCTCGCTCTTGAGGAAGAGCTCCCCGTACCGGA
>JAJRBU010000219.1 GCA_028679315.1 Methanoregulaceae archaeon | reverse complement strand
CGACCATCGTGTCAACAGCGACCGGCGGCGACATCTACCAGGAAGCCTATAACTATGCTGAAGTCGGCGGTGAAGGAGCGGTCCTGACCGAGACTATCACGATGACTGCTGAAGGCACTGGCACAGTCGAACAGGAAGCAACCAACGAAGGCTTTGCCGATGGAGCCCTTGCTGTTGTGACACAGGACATCGCCATGGCTGCAACCGGTGCGGATGTCTGGCAGAACTATGGCTGGTATGATGAGTATGAAGGATATTACTGGGATCCCGTGACGGGGGATACCTACTTCGATTACACATACTTCGATGAGCCAGGTAACTATGCCATTGTATACGGCGACGGAGCAGTGCTCACTCAAAGTATCAGCATGGATGCCACCGGGGATAACGTCTGGCAGAATTACGGAGATTACTATTACTCGTATTCCGATTGGATGTACCCCGATGATAATTATGAATACTATGCCACGGATTACTGGCCAAGCAACTATGCCGAAGTCTACGGAGTAGGAACAACCACTACCCAGACCATCGACCAGACCGCATCAGCTGAAGACTATGTCTACCAGATGGCCTGGAATGATGTTGATCCGGATGCAGGATCGATTGCCACCCAGAGCATTGAGCAGACTGCAGTTGCCGGAGGCGACATAGATCAGGCGGCTGGAAACACCGCTTACTTCAACGGTGACGGTGCAGTTGCAATACAGTCCGTACTCATGGATGCTTCCGCTGGCGGATATGTTGAGCAGTTCGGTGATAACTATGCTGATATGTATGGTGATGCTGGCTGGGTCAATACCATGGTTGATCAGTCAGCAACGCTGAACGCCATCGCTGGAGATTGGGTCTACCAGAACTTCTACAATGACATCCCGTATGCCACTGGAGGTAGCGTGAATGACCAGGCAATAACCATGTCGGGTACCGCTGGAACTGATGTCGACCAGTATCTTGGAAACTACATCTACCTCTATGGTGGAGTAACTGAGGATACCCAGCTGCTCGATGCTGCAGCCTCTGCAGCTGACGGCTACGTTTACCAGAATGCATACAACGAGATCGAATACTCCGACTATGCATACTCCTATGGTAACGACCTTGGTAGCCAGTCCATCTACCTGAGCGGTATTGCGAGTGATGACGTCTACCAGTATGGTGAGAATTATGCCGACCTGGCCGATGACCTCGCTCTTGGCCAGTTAGTCTATCTTGCTGGTGATGGTTCTTGGGTTGGTCAGTACGGTGAGAACTATGCCTGGTTCGGTGATACGGCAACGATTGCCCAGGCACTCGCGTTCAGCGCGATTTCTGACGATGAGGGTGTCACCCAGTACGGTGAGAACTATGCTGAAAATTATTGGGCATATGGGGGTTCAACGAACTCGATCGGACAGTCCATTTCAGCAGCTGCAACCGGAGGTGACTACTCGGTCCAGGATCTCTACAACATAGCAGACACGTGGTGGAACTTGGGAGCCTCGGTCTATGATGTGACCCAGAGTAATGTTGCAACCCTTTCTGCCAACGATGAGGCATACCAGTACATGAACAACTGGATATACTGGTGGGGACCCAACACCGGATCTGTTGCTATGGATATCAATGGCGATGCATCCGCTGATTACGTATACCAGTATCACGAGAACTGGATCGGGTAATCAAACCCGCTCTTTTTTTTCACTTGCTCAAATTAACACAGATTCGGGGGAATCTTTGGTCCTCCCAGGGTATCCCGATCCCTTTTCCTTCGCGTTGTGTCCAACGATATGAATAGACAAATTTATCCGTGAAGCCATGGTATCTTGACTAAACTCAGGAAGGAGGGATTATTCTATTACAATGAAAACAAGAATTTCAGGTATTTTTACGGTGTTTGTTTTAGCCGCATTACTGATTACGCCAGTTGTCTCCGGTGATGACCCTGCTGACATGGAGGTGGTGCTCGCCGCTGATGGCGGAGATCTGATACAGACTGCCTATAATGCCGTCGCCACTACGGGTGGCCTGGTCGCCACCGTCAGCATGATCTCAATGGAGGGGGCTGCCCCGGGAACGGTGGATCAATCGGCACTCAACAGCGTCGCGGTCACCGGTGATGACCAGGAGGTCATCATGGATATCGAGATGACGGCGATTGCCGGCGGAGATATCTCGCAGGATGCCATGAACACCGCTGCCATAGCCGGTGACAATGTTGATCTCAGCCAGTCGATTTCAATGAGTGCCGACAGTGCCGAAGGGACCGTCACCCAGAATGCAGAGAATTATGCAATCTTTGAAGGTAATCAGGCGTTCATCGAGCAGTACATCAGCATGAGCGGTATCGGGAGCCAGGTCTTCCAGAACCCGGATTCACAGGGAAACGTCCTCTTTTACATGGGTGATGAAGGGATCATCTCGCAGTATTTCGAAGCAGCAGCCTCTGGCTTTGATCTTGTCGAGCAGTACCTCCAGAACTTTATCGACAGTTCAGGAGATGATTCCGTCATCGGGCAGTCAGTCATCGCGAGTGCGGTAGCAGAGAGCGGCCCGGTATACCAGGTGGGGATGAATGTGGCAGCCGGAGACGACGGCATGGACCTTGGGCAGGAAGTCTGGCTTGCCGGATCCAGCCCGGATGTCTGGCAGGAGTCAGAAAATGTTGCCAGGTTCCAGAACGATGCAACCATCTCGCAGTGGATTGCCCTGTCAGGAATGTCTACTGAGAACGATGTTACCCAGTATGCCTACAATTCCGCAGTGGGAACCGATGACTCTGGCGATTCGACAAGCTTTGTTGCCCAGGGGATAGCAGGAGCAGCATGGGGGCGGCCGACCGCGAACCAGATGTTCTCAAATTATATCGAGACATCTCAGGATCCTGATGAATCATTGATCGCAGCACAGAGTATTGCGGCAACGATCGATGCCGAACAGTATGCCGGACAGAACCTTGTGAATTACATGGACTGGTGGGGTGGTGTTGACGGTCAGCTCGGCCAGGAGATCCTTGCCTCGTCATTTGCCGACCTGATCAGCCAATATTCGGGGAATTACCTCAATCCTTTCCCCTGACCTTTTTTCCTTCCAGATAGTGCAAGGGTATTTGTCAGGTTTTAACCGATGTATAATACATGAGAGCATATTTCCGGCGACTATTTAGAAAAAGTCCTCCGGCTCAGGAATTACCGAAGGAAGAAAATAAAGAGCCGGATACCAGACCCTTAAAAGAGGAAATTCTCCTCTCAGAGGAAATACTTGGATTCTGCCGGGAGGAAGCAGCCGCCTTTCAGGTAGTACCCGATATCCATCCCGACGACTTTATTTTCCAGTTCGTCCTTACAAATCCGTATTTCACCAATCCAAAGGATGCAGTCCATTATTATTTCAACGATGGCAATAATTCGGCTCGCAGGCTGTCCGCGATCCTTACCAACGTACTGCACATGGGGCACGGCCCGATACAGCTCCTCGAGTTCGCATCCGGGTACGGTTGTGTGACCCGCCACCTGCCGGGAATGGCCCCCGTTGCCCATGTCACCGCCTGCGACATCCACGAACAGGCCACTGGATTTATCCAGCAGACGATGGGAATCGATACCGTCCTCTCCCATTCGGTCCCGGAAGAAGTCCGGTTCCCCAGGGAATATGACGTGATCTTTGCCCTCTCCTTCTTCTCGCATATGCCGCGTTCGAGCTGGGGACGATGGATCCAGACTCTCTCTCGCAACGTTGCACCTGCCGGGTATCTCATCTTCACGACCCATGGCCAGGAGAGCCTCAAATACCAGCCGGAAGCCGTCATGCCCCCCGATGGTTTTCTCTTTAAATCAGGGAGTGAGCAGAAAGACCTTGCAAGCGATGAATACGGAACCACGGTTACCTTGCCGGACTGGGTCATCCCGGAGGTGTACCGCATGACCCAGGCCCCCCTGGTCTGTTACAAAAAAGCGTACTGGTGGGGACACCAGGACCTCTATATCCTCAAGAAAGTCTGATGAATACTAACGAAGAGGAATTAATATCATCCTGCATCTTCACTCATGTATGTATGAAACTGAATCGGGTTGGAACATGGATCCTGTTCCTGTTCATCTGTCTTTTAATAGCCGTGCCAGCGGCCACCGCAAGTGACGAAAGGGCCATTCCCTCAGTCAGAGCTGATTGTGAGGTCTGGGCAGTCATCGTTGGGATCTCGGACTTCAGGTTTGTCAATGATCTCAGCTACTGCGATGATGATGCACGTGACCTTTCCTCCTACCTCCAGAACGACTGTGCAATCCCGGCCGATCATATCGTGACCCTGATCGACAGCCAGGCATCGAAGAGTGCAATCCAGTCAAAGATAGCCGAACTGCAGTCCAAGTCGGGGACTGATGACATCGTGGTCGTTTCCTTCTCATCGCATGGCACATACGGGTCAGATCTTTCCCCGTATGATGAGAGTGATGGGTATGATGAGTACATCATTGCCTGGGACACGCAGTATCTGAACGGGGCAATCCGTGATGACGAGCTCAAGACATGGCTCGACGCTGTTCCATCGAAAAACACCCTCCTTATCGTCGATACCTGCTTCTCAGGGGGAATGACGAAGGATCTCGGTTCCCGGTTCGTCTCCCTGCCAGATACCACGACAACTCCCCCGTCAACCCGTGACGGCCTGCGACAGGACTTCTCGCGGGACCTCAGTGACAGCCGATATACCGTTCTGATGGCCTGCAACGATGCCGAACTATCCGGCGAATCATCTGCCCTCCAGAATGGGTACTTCACCTACTTCCTGCTCGAAGGTCTCCGGAGCTCATTGGCTGACACCAACTCCAACACGTTCATTTCTGCAGAGGAAGGATTCTTCTATGCAAAACCGAAGGTGGCAGCCTATTCGTACAACAGCCAGAATCCCCAGATGTATGATGGCGATACCGCTCACCAGATCGAGCTCACCCGTCCGCAGGGCACTCCGGCACCGACCGTTACCGGGATAACCCCGAGCAGCGGTGTCGTTGGGTCTTCTGTGGGCATCACGAACCTTGCTGGCACAAACTTCCAGAGCGGGGCTGCCGTTGAGCTGCAGAAAGACGGGCAGGTCATCGAGGCAACGGATGAACTGGTGGTAACCACATCGCAGATCACGTGCACAATCGACATTCCCTCTGATGCAGAGGTCGGATCATGGAATGTTGTCGTTACCAACCCCGACACTCAGTATGGGATCCTTTCAAACGGCTTCTCGGTCACCTCGGGAGGACAACCTGCACCCACGGTGACTGCCATAACCCCGAATACCGGAGTCGCTGGTGCAACAGTGAGCATATCCAACCTTGCCGGAACCTCTTTCCAGAGCGGGGCGGCCGTTGAGCTACGAAAGGACGGCCAAGTAATCGCCGCAACCAGTGAAGTAGTGGTATCAGACACCCAGATCACCTGCACGATCGTGCTTCCCACGGTTGCGGCAATCGGATCATGGGATGTCGTTGTCATCAATCCCGATACACAATCCGGGACCCTTGCAGGTGGATTTACCGTCACCTCAGGCAGTACCCCTGCCCCAACCGTCTCGCGCATCCAGCCTTCATCAGGACGCGCGGGGACCACCGTGACAGTGACCAACCTTGCCGGTACGAACTTTGTATCCGGGGCCCAGGTCCAGCTCAGAAAGTCAGGGGCACCAACCATCGATGCAACCAATGAGGTTGTTGTAAGTCCCATCAAAATTATTGGAAAAATCCCGATACCTTCCACCGCCACGAAAGGCTTGTATGATGTTGTCGTCATCAATCCTGATGGAAAATCGGGGATAAAACCCAGTACTTTCAGGATTTTATAGTCCCATTTTTTATGATTGTCAGGGCAGGCTCTCCAGCCAGCGGTAGGTCCGCCCAATGCCTTCGGCAAGCCTGACCCGGGGCTTCCAGCCTGTATAGTGCTGCATGCGGGAGATATCAAGTATGATTCGGGATATGTAAATGCCCGGCGGGTCGGCATAGAGCGGATCGATCTCCACGCCAAGGACTTCTGCCATGGTCCCGAGCAGTTCATGCACCGAAGTCCCGCTGCCGGACCCGACATTGAACAGCCGCTCGGGAGGCCTCTTCTTTATGAGGGCGATCGTTGCATCGACAAGATCGCTGATGTAGATATAGTCTCTCACCATCGATCCATCGCCGTAAATCACCGGCGATCTGCCCTCCATGATCGCGTAAAGGAAGATCGGGATTACCCCTTGGTTCCCAAATGGCATCTGCCGCTCTCCGTAAGGATTTGCATACCTGAGTACCAGGTAATCAAGGCCATGGATTTCATAGAACGACCGGAGATACATCTCGATCGTCATCTTTGAGATCGCATAGGGATGGACAGGCCGTACCGGATCTGTCTCCCGTACCGGAATTGTATCCGGCTCCCCATACACCGTCCCCCCTGACGAAGGGAAGATGATCTTTTCCACCCCTGCCTTGCAGCACTGCTGGAGAAGACGGACCGTACCAATGACATTCGACTCGATATCGCACACAGGTGACTCAAGTGACGGTCCTGGCAAAGTCGTAGAGATGAAGTGGAAGACGTAGTCAGTATCGTCAAGAGCATGAGTAAGGTCATTTTCGTTCAGGAAATCCCCTTTTATATATCCAATAGATTCCTGCCTGATATCCGGCCTCTTTTGCTCCCGGCTGTCGAATATGGTGACCTCAAACCCGGATACCACCAGTGCTTCGGCAAGATGTGACCCGATGAATCCGTTCCCGCCAAGCAGGAGGCAGCGTTTCATGAGAGGGGACCTCCTTCAGAGCTTCTCGTGCGGCAGAGGCAGGAACGATTCATGGGATCCGCCTCCTTTCAACATTCCCAGGTGCCTCTCCAGGTTTCCAGATGGTCTGATAGAGATTCTCGTACATCACCGCCTCCTCTTCAATTCTCGCCGGATAGGTGAGGCGTGCTCTCAACTCCTGCAACGTTGACGGTGATGACGCAATCTTCCGGATTACCGCTGCAAGTGCATTAACATCACCCGCCTTAAAGGCATATCCATTTAAATCATTCTGAACGTATTCAGTTAGCCCTCCAAGGTCCGACACGATTGCTGGCACTCCGCATGCAAGTGCTGTCAGGAGGACAAGGGGGGAATTCTCCCACCAAAGAGAGGGGATGACAACGACGTCAAGAGAACCGAGGATGGAAGGGAGATCCTCGTGACGGTATCGGCCGCAGAACTCAACTCTCGGATCCCCATTGGATGCAGACCTCAGGTTCTCATAATATTCCCGGTCAGCCCTGCCATCTCCAAACAGCTTCAGGCTGGTATTCTGCATGTTCGCACGGAGGAATGCATCGACGAGGATATGGGCTCCTTTGTGACGGACCGGAGTGCTCAGGTAGCCAAAAACTACCGCTGACTCATCATTATACTTCTTCTCCGTGATTCGGACATCCTGGTAATCGAGGCCGAACGGTATCCGGTACAGCGAACGGTACCGGTTGCCCTCAAAGATTGCTTTGAGAAATTCGGTCGGTGAAACGAACGCTGATACCTGGTTTTTCACCCGCTCAATCTCCTGCAGCCTCTCCCGAAGCCGGTATTTCCATGACGGTTCATAACACTCCTCTGCGCAGCGCTTCCCCCCGCGAGGCCCGTCGCATGGGATTCCTCCCCGTGTCACCGCGATGAATTTTGGGCACAGGAGCCAGAAATCGGTCAGTGTCACAATGACAGGAATGCTGCGTGCTATCGCGGCGGGGATGATCGATCCCACCCGCATGGGATGGCAGACATGGATAATATCGACCCGCTCATCCTCGATAACCGATTCCAGCAGCGCCTGCATCCCTTCGTCCCTGAAGATAAAATCCAGATCCTCGGGAGGTTCCCGGTGACGGACGGCAATGACGGGAATCCCTTGGAATGAGTACTTCCCTGCAAGAAACTCCCCCCGTGGGTACAGTCCCTCTGCTGAATCGATGGCGTAGGTGAGGACGATCACATCATGCCCCATCCGCTGGAGCTGCCGGCTCAGGTTCAGAACTACCCGCTCCGTGCCGGTATAATGGTAAGGAAAGAACTGGTGGACTGCCAGCATGATTTTCATCAGATCCCCTCGGTCAGGCTGGTGCGGATGGTTTCAAGGCTGGTAGTATGGACGGAATTTCCATCCCTGAGCAGTGCAAGGTATCCCCCGAGCGTTATACCTGAAGCCGCTGCGAACAGTTTATACAACGCAGCCTCGATCTCGGCCGGATCCTGGGGTGGATTCCCGCATCGTTTCCTGAAGTCGCGGAAGGTGTCAAGGTTATTAAAGAAGAGCTTGAGGAGTCGTGTATCAGGGTAGGAAGATAAAGTGAAGGGCACCTTCTTTTGCAGCTGGAAAAACAGCGAATCCATCGAAGGATCACCCGGCAAGACCTCTTCATCTGTCGCGTTGGTCCGTGTCATCCCGCTCTTCATCAAGAATTTGATCTGCTGTGTCATCTCCTCGCTCAGTTCAGCGATAAACTGTTCTTTCAGGATTTTAACCGCAGCAGTGAAGATCTGATACAATGTAAAAATTCCCCCGAGTATCTCCTCGGGGGAGCGGTTCTCCGGGATAAAACTCCCATCGTGGGGAAATACCGTGGTGAGGGTGAATGAATCAGCGTACGATCTCCGGAAAAAATAGGCGGCTGTGCGGTTATGGGAATGTATCACTGCGGAAGAATGGACAAATGCCAATGTATGTCCCGCTTTCAGTAGGCGGACTCCGATATCGAGATCCTCTGCATAATCGGTAAGAAAACGGAAATCCGAAAAGACCATGGTCCGGAAGGCAGAGCAGACATCATCGATCTGGGCAAGTTTCCGCCACTGCATCAGCGAGAGTGAGGAATAATCAGGAGGTGCAGTGACGATCTTATCTCTCAGGAAATCAATAGCCTGGTAATTCGCCCAGAGATTGAAGCAAGCAAAAAGGTCGGCATCTGAACGGGGAACCTGCCGGGCCGTTGCCGCACTTACAGAGCTGTCCTCTTCAAGAGGCAGGACGAGGTCACGGAGCCAGAACTCTCCGCAGGGAAGTGCGTCCTGCACGGTGAAGACAAGATACTCTCCCGTTGCAAGGGAAGCTGCAGCGTTCCGGGTCCCCCCATGGTGAAACTGGTCGGGGGAGATTTCAATGATGTGACAATCAAATGATCGGGCAACAGCGACAGTATCGTCGGAAGACCCGCTGTCAATAACAATAATCTCGACTTCGCTGACACCTTTCTGCGTCCTGATCTTTTGCAGGAGATACCGGAACTCGTACCCTGCATTTTTCGTCGGGATAATCAGCGAAATCCGTTCCCGGATGGAACGGGTTGAGAGGTCTGCCGAACGGTGTAGAACGTGGGAGAAAAAACCCTTCCGCGTTCTTGCCCCTCCACCCCTCACCTGCCAAAGCAGGCCGGATATTCCTTCATTTGAGACCAGGCGGAGCCCGGACAACCCTGCATCATACCACCTCCTTCTTCTTGTTGCATGACCGAGGAGCGGTTCGACAATACCGGTATGGTACGTCATGGCACATCGCCAGAGAACACTCCTCTTCATCTCGACCACTTCTTCCGTGAGTCTCTCATTTCGGAACCGTGCCGACTGTAACTCCTGGTCCCTCTGTTCTATCACCGATTCGAGAAAGGCGATCCGTTTCTCGTGCTCCATTTCAAGGACAGACCGAGCAGGTCCTCTCGCTTCCAAGGTCATACCATTCAGCCAGGGGAGTGTGATGGGTTTCCTTGCAGCGACTATGATACAGGGGGCGTCTGGTCCCTGCTTGTCTGGGATATTTTCTGGTACTCTGCCCCCCTCTGCGGGAACAAGGGGAACCATCCCAAAGCCTCGATCGCCGGTCTGGCTGAAACCGACGACGCAGGGAAATACCCTTTCAATGCTGGCTCTCCAGGAAGGGAAGTCCTCGGAAAGAAGGTATTTCCCTCCCGGTGTTCCAAGGGCGATGTCCATAGCCTGGACCGTGGTAATAAAGATACCATCCTCCTTCAGGACCCTGGAGACCTCGGAAAGAACCGCGTCACATGGTCCATTGATGGATTCCCCAGAGAACAACAGAACAATATCCCACTTCTTCTCAGGGAAGGGGAGGGCCATCAGATCTCCTACCAGGAATGTAACATTCGGGGATGGTTCGACTCGAACATCCAGAAAAGAGTGTTTTTCCCTGGTGATCACGGTGACATTCTGTGCAACTTCTCCAAGAGCGACTGTCCCACATCCATTGCTACACCCAAGGTCGAGGATTGCTCTCCCTTCAGCGATCAGCGAAGTAAAAAAATACTCCTTGACATACGCTGTGCCTTCCCCGGCCTCGCATGATTTCAGTGAAAAGAGTATCAATTCATGTTTATTGGTCGGATCAGGCATTATACCTCACGTAATAATTGGTACGAATAACAAAATACTTATCGAATCCTCGAATCACCTTTATTCTTCGGTTCTGCACGACCAGGATCCCGCCTTACTCCTGTGTGACCGGAATCAGATGATTGAAGTATTTTTTTGAGGGCTGCAACCGCAGCCTCATACGAGAAGAACTGCTTCACGTTCTCCTGTGAAGCAGACGATATCCGGTTCCAGAGTGCTTCATCGCGGTAAAGTCTGATCACAGCATCGGCAAAATCCCCAGGGTCATCCGCGATGAGGGCATTCTCACCATGAATAAGTCCCATACCCTCTGCTCCGATCGTGGTGGTGACAACAGGAAGTCCATAACTCATGCTCTGGTTAATCTTCCCCTTGATCCCTGCCCCGTACCGCAGTGGGGCAATGAAAATCCTGCAATCGGAAAAAAAACCGGTAACGTCCTGCACGTATCCTGTCACTTCCACGGCATCCTTGTCAAAAGCACTAAAGGAAGAAGGGGGGTCATCTCCCACCACGTACATCCTGACTCCGGGGATCTTCCGTTGAACCAGGGGGAGAATTTGTTTGGTGAACCAGACGACGGCATCGACATTGGGCGGATGGATAAAACCACCGATGAAAAGAAGGTCTTTCCGTTCAGAAAATCCCTTCGTAACCGGGTAGATATGGTGGATATTGGAGAGGATCTCCACATGGAGGGAGGGGTTTTCTTTGAGAAGAATTTCCTTCTCGACCGGACTTACCACGAGCGTTGTATCGCTCAGCCTAGCAATGCGAAGCTCCATTTCCTTTAACTTGCGGACAGAGGCGAGGATTTTTTTCCCCCCCTCTATCTCGTACCGCCTCGCTTCACGAACATACTGGAGATCGACCGTGTCAAAGAGTATTCTTGCATTCTGGCAGAAACGCCGGATATGATAGATATACTTCCAAGCAATATGGGCCCTGCTCAGCAGGACCATGTCAAAGTTCTTTCCCTGCTCCTTCAGGTACTTCTCGATCGAATAGACATAGGGAGTATAGAGTACTTCGACCTCCAGATCCTGCACCGTAGAGCAATACGGTTCGAGCGGCGATGGATTGTCACCGACGAAGGTGACATGATGACCGAAACGGGAGAGTATCTCGAGGATATAATACATCCGGAGTGAACCCGAGTCTCGATCGAACGTGGGCAGGTAGTGATCGATGATCAGGATATTCTGACCTTCTCTCCTTATCCTGGCACGGAATAGGTTACGGGAATCCGGGGGTTCGTGGTTCCGGGCAAGCACTGCAGACCAGCGGGCAAAAAATTTTTCGCGATTTATCTGCTGAAACTCTTTCATTCCTCCGGAGCCTTCCCGCCCTGCGGTCATCCCCTCGTGATGGATTACTGTTGATCTCGGTTGATACATGACCCTGTATCCCTCATCACGGATACGGAAACAGAGATCTGTATCTTCGTAGTATCCCGGCTTGTAACGTTCATCGAACCCCCCCAACAGTCGGAAAAGATCCTTTCTCACCATCAGTGCCGCACCGGAGCAGTAATCCACCTCTCTCAAAAAATTATACTCGGGTCGAAGGGGATCATCACCCCTCCCATAATTCCATCCCGAGCCGTCACTGAATACAATCCCTCCTGCCTCTTGCAGTCTTCCATCCGGGTATACCAGCTTTGATCCTACGGCACCGACCCGGTCTCTCCGCATTGTCTGCACCAGGGGTTCAAGCCAGCCCTGTGTCACCTGGGTATCATTATTGAGAAACAGGATATACTGACCGCTTGCCATTGCAGCACCCTTGTTGCAGGACCCAACGAACCCAATGTTCGTCTCATTCCGGACAACAATCAGTTCTTTCTGCGTTCTGCAAAATCGTGGAGTATCGTCCGATGATGCATCATCGACAACAATAATCTCGTAAGAGCTGGCAGTATGCTCTGCAATCGAGCGGAGGCAGTGGAAGGTGAAGGTTAAATTGTTGTAAACCGGGATGACAATCGATACTTCCGGGTTGTCGGGCTTCCGAGGAAATGCGATCTCTTCACCCTTCCAGGGCTGCGGGGACGGGATTTCAGCATACTCCCGGATGACACGCCTTGCGAGCCGCTGCACCCTCCGCCGCTCCCGGAAACTGTCGATAAGACCCCACATTCCCTCGTCGAGCAGAATGTGGACGCTCTTTTCGCCAAGGTCGTACACCTTCCGTTGCGGGGTATCAAACCCGAGGAGGGGGTCGATAATGAAGAGATGCAATTTCTGTTCAAAAATGACCAGGATATCAGGGTCCATAGGCAGGTCCTGTCTGCATCCATCCGTGGTTTGCTTTGCTAGATCTGATACATGAAAGCGGCAACCGGGATTGTTCTGGATAAGTCCACCAAAGCCCGCTATCAGAGAGAGGTATCCCGTCCAGAAAACCTGTCCCTCGTACCGGTCTTATGATGATGCCCCCTTCGAACCGATCAATCTCAAATAGGTGTGCACCACGTCGGGAGTGGGGCCGATCTGGATAACATGCCCTTTATCGAGGAGCAGGCAGCGGGAGCAGAGGTTGTGAACGGTTTCGAGCGAATGGGAAACGAAGATGATCGTCTTTCCCTTGGTTCTCAGTTCTCCGATTTTTTGGTTGCATTTCTGCTGGAATGATTCATCCCCAACGGAAAGAACCTCGTCTACGAGGAGAATGTCAGGATCGGTCTGGATCGCAGTTGAGAAGGCGAGCCTCACAACCATACCCGATGAAAAATTCTTCAGGCGCATATTCTCGAAACGTTTCAACTCTGCAAATTCGATGATCGCGTCATACCGCTCCCTGATATCACGCTTTTTTAGCCCCATGATTGCACCATACAGGTAAATATTCTCCTTCGCGGTGAGGTCCGGCTGGAAACCCACACCAAGTTCGATGAAGGGAGCAATCCTCCCCTGGACAACCTTGACTCCGCCGTCTGCATACAGAACCCCTGCCAGGATCTTCAGGAGAGTGCTCTTTCCGCTCCCGTTCGGTCCGATGATCCCGTAGGTCTCTCCATGCCGGACACTGAACGATACATCGTCGAGAGCACAAAACTCCTCGTATGAATAGGCACCGCCCCGGAAAAGACTGAATATATGCTCAAAGATCGTTTGCTTTCTTTCGTGGGGTATCCTGTAACGCTTGGATAGGTGTTCCACGATGATTGCATCGCCCTCTTCGACCGCACCCTGTTTTATCTCCTCCATATCAGACCTCCTCAGCAAAGCGACGTTCAAGTTTGTCGAACAGCAGTCGTCCGATGGAAAAAAGGATGACTCCGGATATCACGACAATGGCGATAGTTGCAGGAGACGGTAGCTGGCCATATAAGAAGATATCCCGATAAATCGTGATGAGATCGGTTATCGGGTTGAGCATATAGATGGGGAGGTATTGTTCCGGAATTGTGCTGAGCGGGTAGACAATGGGGCAGAGGAAAAATCCTGCCTGGAGTAGGACCTCCCAGATCTGGTTCAAATCCCGGTAATACACGTAGAGTGAGGCCAGTCCTAGAGAGAGTCCGTACAACAGGAAGAGGAACAGGAGATGGACGAACGGGAACAGGAGCACGGTAAAGGAGATCGGGACGCCGAATGCGACCAGCAGACAGATGAGCACCAGGAATTCAAGCAGCGAGCTGATAAAGACTGAGAGGACTGAGCTCAGGACAAGGATCTGCCGCGGAATGTATACTTTGGTGACGAGGCCCGGTTTTCCCACGATTGAAGACATAGCCGCGGATGATCCATTCTGGAGGAACCGCCAGCTCACGATCCCGATCAGGATATAGAGTGCATACTGGTTCTCCGACATGTGGAACACATTGGAAAAGACGACATAGAGGACCAGCATCATCAGGAGTGGATTTACAAGCGACCATGCGAATCCAAGTACCGAACTCTGGTACTTCACACGGAGATCACTGACCGTGAGTATGGAAATGAGATCCCGGTATTCAGTGATCCACATCTGACCTCCTTTGTATTGAACTCCACGTTCTTATTAGTTTTTTTATCATACCAGGGTTGATGATCCTTTCCACGGATCGTCTCTTCCGAATCATGCCTGGTATGCCTTTCAGGCCATCGATCTTCGATTTCAGGATGACCCCACCCTGTCCCCTCAAAGCATAATAAGGGATTACTGCGATTGTCCTCCCCACTATCCAGGGAAGTGATGTGACAAGATACCATGCCGGGAAATCCTTGACCGGGTACCAGAGAATGTTCCGGTTTCCATAGTATACCGTCAGGTCAGACATGAACCCTGCCGTCCCCCCGTGGTGATGGTATACCACTGCCTGGGGCACATACACACACTCCCATCCGGCCAGCCGTGCACGGAGGGCGAGATCCACGTCCTCCATGAAAAGGAAAAAATCTTCATCGAAGAGTCCGATCGCGTCGAGCATCGATCTCCGGTATATCGCTGCCCCGGCACAGGGCCCTATAATCTCCTCCTCAAAATTATTATCCGGACTGTCGCGCTTGAACATCTCCCGATCCCAGGCGGCACCGCTTCGAGATATACAAATGCCCGTCGAGTTGATGGTGCCATCCGGAAAGAGCATTTTGATTGTGCCCATGCCAATCCTGGCATCGCTGGCCATGGCATGGACAAGATAGCTGATACAATGGGAATCCATTCGGGTGTCATTGTTCAGCGTCATGATATACGTTCCATTCGATTCCATTATCCCGGAATTGGCTCCACCGGAAAAACCCCGATTTTCACTGTTCTGAACGATATGAACGCCGGGAAATGAGGCTCGTACAAATTCTGCACTCCCGTCAGATGAGGCATTATCGACAAGGATAATCTCGATCGGAGTATAGTTCTGATTTGAAAGACTTGCAAGACACTCCCCAAGAAAATGCCGTCCATTGAAGTTGACCACCACAACGGTCACAAGAGGGTGTTCGCTCATCTTCTCGCGATTGCCAGAAAACGATGTCTCGTTATCAGAGCACTCCGGCATACAGTGTTTCAACCCTTTCTGCAATTATCTTCCAGTCAAATCGTTCCTCGATCAGTCTCCTCCCTGCATCACCCATTCGTCCTGCCAAAGGCTTGTCTTCGATGAGACGGCGAATTGCGACTGCCAGTTCGGAAGGATTATTTCGTTGGACGATAATCCCTGCCTTGCATTCCTCGATCTCGGCAGCCATCCCCGCAATATTCGTTGCTATCACAGGCCTTCCGCAGGCCATTGCTTCAAGGAGTACGATACCAAATCCTTCCCTTGAGGGATCGACGGACGGAAGGACAAATGCTGTGGTTCCGGCATAATAGAACGGAAGTTCCCGGCCCGGAATAAAACCGGGAAAGATCACATTTCTTTCGATTGACAAGTCAGCAGCCAGTTTCTGGTACTTCGCTATGAGGGGCCCGCTACCTCCTGCAATAACCGTGACATCTTTTCCCTCACGAACGAGCAAGGCGATTGCTTGCAGCAGCACATCAAAACCCTTATACTGGTGATACTCATCAAAAATCCCGAGAAAAAAAAGATCTCCGATTTTTCCAGGATGTTCTCCCGGGAAAAAATGTGTGCTATCCACACCCGGAGGGATATGTACCAGCTTCCCGGAAAAAGGTTCGAGACATGGGGACCGGTGATGGATACGGGTGATTATTATCCGGCTGGCCTGTCTCAGCACAAGCGGCAGGATGAACCGGTTATAGATCCATGCAACCGGAGCATAGATCCCCTCTCCCCGGATGTCGTTGTGGTAGGTGAGAATCAGTGGCTTTTTTCTTATCCAAGAGACAAGAGCACTGATTTCTGCCGTCCAGGGAGTTGGGATATGGGTATGAATGAGGTCAAAATCGCGGGAGAGCAGGGTGGAAAGCAGCGTGGGGGTGATATCGGTATTTGCCAGCTGGAACCATGATCTCAGCAGTTCCATGGAATAACCTGTATCCTTTCGCTCTCTCTCTCCTGCTGCAGCACAGACAACAGTGACCTGGTGCCCAAGGGATGAAAGGCCTTTCGAAAGATGGTGGACATACTCCTCGACTCCACCCGTTGATCCAATTCTTACCGGGGTCTGGATGACGTTCATAGGCTTCCTGACAGAGTGCACCTGCCAAGATCACGGGAATCCAAATTGTTCGAAATAACCGGAGGGGTTCGCTGGAAGCCGGAGAGCTTTTGATGAAATCGTTTGCTGGTTTGTCTCATAGAGAATGGCAAACGTGATGTATGCATCAAATGCCCCCTGGGTTCTTTCGAAATTGACCCGGTGATGACCATGATATCAGCCTTGAGCAGTAGCAATAAGAATGACGGAAGATAATCCAGGCGTTCTGGGGGGTATGTCATCTCTCTTGTAGTTCCCTCCCTCTTAACGTAAGGTATTCAGCAAGTGCTTCTTTCCAGTGACGGAGAGGCGATGTTTTGGTGTTCAGGAGTACCGAACAACGGGGTCGTTTTGCTTTCCTGTGGATCTCATCCGATGTGCAAGGAACCACATTCGGGATGATTTGCCGGGCAAACTCGAACCAAGTACAGGTACCTTCGTTGGTGACATGGTAGATGCCCGGGGCCTCGCGTGGGAGGAGGAGCGCCTTTGCTGCCAGATCTCTCGTGTAGGTCGGGCGCCCCACCTGGTCATCAACCACCCGCACGCTTTCCTGCTCATGTGAGAGGCGGAGCATGGTATCAACAAAATTCCTTCCATCAGGTCCAAAGAGCCAGGAGGTCCTCACAATCCGGTAATCATCAAAGGTTTCCCGTATACGTTCCTCACCGATGAGTTTTGATCGCCCATAGATGTTGATGGGGTGAGGATGATCAGATTCGATGTAACCCTCCTTTTCCCCGCCAAAGATGTAATCTGTGCTGAAATGAACGAGAGTCGCTCCTGTTTCAAGACATGCACTGGCAATATATCCCGGAGCCTCACCGTTCACCAAAAAGGCATGGTCACGATTCTCTTCGCATCCGTCCACATCGGTATATGCTGCGGCATTGATCACGAGGGATGGGTGAAATCTCCTGAAGAGTGACCTCATACCTTCCTCATCGGTGATATCCACCTCTTTCGTAAAAAACAATGCCTGGGGAGAAACGACTTGGAAGGCATGACCGAGCATTCCATTTGCGCCAAGAATAATGGTCGGTCGGCCATTTGGCGGCATAGTTATTTTAATTTCCGCCACCACCATTCATTCTCCTTGTACCACCGGATGGTATGTTCCAGCGCCTCGTCAAACGTGAACTTGGGCTGCCATCCCAGTGAATATATCTTATCCGAGGAAAGGGAATAGCGGAAATCGTGTCCTTTCCGATCTCCGACAAACTGGATCGAGGTCTTATCCTTTCCGAGTTGTTCGAGGATTTTTCGCGTTATCTCGAGGTTCGTGAGTTCTGTTCCCCCGCCAATGTTGTAAATCTCACCCGGGACACCCTTTTTCAGAATGCATGCAATTGCCCGGCAATGATCAAGGACATAGATCCAATCCCTTATATTCATCCCTCTCCCGTATACCGGGACTTTTTTGCCATCTATCAGGTTCGTGGTAAATAAGGGGATCAGCTTTTCAGGATACTGGAACGGACCAAAATTGTTCGTACAACGGGTTACGATGACAGGTACGTTATGGGTAGTAAAGTAGGAGAGGGCAAGGAGATCAGAGCCCGCTTTGCTGGCTGAATAGGGGCTTGATGGGTTCAGGGGATCACTTTCGGTGAATGATCCCTTCGGGATACTCCCATATACTTCATCGGTTGATATATGGATAAACCGGTATATTTCGGCCTTACGGACTGCTTCAAGCAGACTACACGTCCCGGTCACGTTGGTTGTGACAAAAGACAAGCCCTCGCTGATGGAGCGATCGACGTGACTCTCTGCGGCGAAGTGCACCACAGTATCTATTTCGTAATCGTTAAGAATTCGCGATACCAGTTCCTCATCGCAGATATCTCCCTTGATGAAATGATAAGCCGGGTTTCCTGCAATGTCTTTCAGGTTGTCAGGGTTCCCTGCATAGGTGAGCTTGTCGAGATTGACAACAATCTCAGGATTGTTCCTTCCGTTCAGAAGGAAACGGATAAAATTGCTGCCGATAAACCCGGCACCCCCGGTAACAAGCAGGCGCATCATCATCGCTCCCTGGTTTCTTGCGAATGACGTGGTGAACTGCCACGTCTGTGATTCTTTGCTGCAGAGAACAATGAAAGAGGGGGGTGTACATGTTCTATATTCATGACTATCTCCTAGCCGATCCTGATTGTACTCTTCTGCCTGAATATTATACCTGAATCCCTATAATTTCTCTGTGTTTTTGGTATTGTCGAACAGCGTTATTGGAATTTATTCGTTGCAAAGCGAGCAACGATACATTCAGGCCGTGAGAACTTTATATGAAATTTTTTTATGCTCCTCATTGAGCTGTAAATGAATGCCAGGCTTCAAATCTTATATTTGAACCAATATTGATTTATACATAAAATATCATGACCCTGTCAACCCCTCTGATGCTTTATCCGGTGAGGTTTCAGGGATGTTCCGCGAAGATACCTGATGACTTACAATTGTCTTCCATTATGGGACTGTATCCGGTAAATCTCGACCGGTATCACCCTGACCTCTTCTTTATGAAACGCAAACGTCCGCCTGATGGGGAGGAGTCCGCCGATCACCTCGTCAATCTCTCCCCTTCCGGCAAGATACGAGCTGATAAACGACCGGCTTCCTGTATTGAAGATCCCGTATACCACTGGTGCTATTGCGAGCGCTGCATCGAGGAATGGCCGGTCCGCATGGATCTGCTGG
>JAJRBU010000247.1 GCA_028679315.1 Methanoregulaceae archaeon | reverse complement strand
CAGATGCTGATAACCGGGGTCATGGTGATCTATGCTGCCTATCTCGGGGTGTTTGCATGATCCGGGAGATTCTTCTGGGAGCAGGTGTTACCTACTTGGTAATCCTGGTAATTCAGATAGGTCAACGACCTTCTACAGCACTTGGAGCCCTTGCTGCAGCAAGTCTCATCTTGATCGCAACAGGTTTCTACTGGTACAGCAGTCACGAGGGCGTTCACAAATGGGAGATCATCATGCTCTGGTCTGCGATCCTCCTGTTTGTAGTCTACGGAATCCTGAAATTTCTGGGTGTAGTATGACCGGGTTTCTCTATGAGAAGGATCTCTCGGCGATGAAGTATGTAATACTTACCAGCACACGGCATGACAGAATGGTCAGGGAGATAGCAGCAGAGCTGGATATTCCTCAGATCAAACTCCGCAAATGGATGCTGGATCATTTTGATATGATGCTCCTCGAGAACCTCCCTGCCCGGTATGCACAAGGAAAGATTGCAAGAGAGAGCGAAACGCCCGTCGAAAAAGATCTTGGTGCAGGCCTCTATACTCGTGCCATTCCGCTCTTAAACTGGAGCGAGATGGAACGGATAAAAGGCGAGGTATACACACTGATCCGTGAAGGGAAAACTGAGAATGAGGCGGTAATGGAAGGGCGGAATATGATCCGGGATGTGATTCAATGAACGTTCTCCAGTCGGTAAAGAACCTGGTCCGTTCAAAGTCAATCCATGTCGCCTACGTCGATGTCGGCTCATGCAACGGGTGCGATATCGAAGTGCTTGCCTGTCTCTCCCCCCGTTATGATATTGAACAGTACGGCATTTATGTCCATAATAATCCGAGAGAGGCAGACATCCTTCTGGTTATTGGGGCTTATACGCCGGGATGGGAGGAGAAGCTCCATACTCTCTGGGAGAAAATACCTGACCCAAAGGTAGCGATTGCGGTCGGGAACTGCCCTATATCCGGCTGCCTTTTCAATCGCCCACATAGTCTCATTGATCCCCCGGTCTCGAAGCACATTCCGATTTCGGCAGAAGTCCCTGGATGTCCTCCCAGGCCAACAGAGATCCTTACAGCAGTCCTCTCGGTTGCGCCTATCGTGTTTAAAGACTACGAGGTGTCAAAGCGATGAAGCGGACGGTTGATGTATCCGTCCCCCTCGGGCCAATTCACCCCTGTTTCAAGGAACCTGCACGGGTCAAATGTGAGACGAAAGGCGAATATGTCCTCTCCGCTGAGGTTGAACTCGGCTACATGAAAAAGGGGATCGAGCGAATCATGCGGGGACGACCCTGGCAGGAAGTGATGTTCCTCGCTGAACGGGTATGCGGGATCTGTTCTGTTATCCACAACATGGTATTTATCGAAGCACTGGAGCAGATAAGTGCGATCTCCGTGCCGGAACGGGCTGCCCTGCTTCGTGTTATCGCCAATGAGCTTGACCGGATGCAAAGTCATATCCTGGCTAATTTTTCGTACTGTTATACCATCGAGCATGAAACCCTCGGAATGTACCTGCTGGATGTTCGGGAGCGCGTCATGGACGAGCTCGAACGGATAACCGGTGCCCGTGTGACCTGTGCCTATATTGTGCCAGGAGGGGTACGGTTCGATATCAGATCCCAAGACGTACTCCATCTCAGGGCCAACCTCGCAGCAATTGAGGGGGAGGTCACCCGCTATATGCGGATGTTCGAGAGTGGCCCCTTGATCGGACTCAGAAGCAAGGGAGTAGGGATTCTTACAAGGGAGGCGGCTCTCGAAGCGTATGCGGTCGGGCCCACTGCCCGGGCAAGCGGGATGCCGGACATTGACCGGCGTCTCCGTCACCCGACCTACAAAACACTTGGCTTTACTCCGGTTTCCCGGACAGAAGGGGATAACTACGCACGGATCATGGTCAGGTTCCAGGAGGTCCTGGAGAGTATCGCGATAATCCGAAGATGCCTTGACCTGCTTCCGGTTGGGCCAATTCGCGGGGGAGGTATCCCTGGCATAGGGGAGATTGCCTATTCAGGGGAGGCCCCCCGCGGGGAGCTCTCCTACTACATAAAGACTGATGCGGCAGGGAGGGTGGTTGATATCTCGATCCAGACCCCCTCAATCATGAATATCGAGGCGTGTTGTCACTATATGCTGAAAGGGGTCCCCTCACTCGCAGACGTCTCGTCTACATTCGTAAGTGCAGATCCCTGCATTGCCTGTACGGAGCGATGAAATGTCACTCCCGATAATCCCGTATCTCCAGGAAATTGCCCGCCTGGAATGGCTGCATAAGTTTTTTTTCGTGAGAACAGCACCGCTTGTCACTCCCTCCTACTCCCGTGGATTCCCTGAACTGACCAATAAAACCTGTACCCATGCCCTGTTCTGCATGATGGCCTGTCCTGCTCCAGGGGCAATTGATGTTATCAAGACCCCGGATGGATGGGAGCCGCGGATTCATAAGGGGCATTGCATCAGGTGCGGACTCTGCGTCGAAGCCTGTCCAAACGGCGTGCTCACGAGCGGGAGGATCCTTGAGTCTATGTTTAATGACAGCACCCGACTCTCATTCTCGTTCCGGATTGATGTAGATACCAATCTCTGCATGGGGTGCGGGAACTGCGCTGTCGCCTGCCCCGTTAATAAGCTTATCGATACCCAGATGGCCTATGGGGGCCGGGCATCCACGGATCAGTTGCTTCTCAAGGTGAGCGATGGAAAATGCCATGTCCTGCACGCAGAGCTCTGCACTGGCTGCAAGACCTGTGAAAACCATTGTCCGAACGAGGCAATCCGCGTCTCCCGTCTCCTTGAAGCGGTTCAGATTGCCGAGGTCGAGCCATGAACTTCCTTCTCAATACCGGGAGGACAATCAGACAGGGTTCGTATGTTGAACGGAAGAATTCAGATGCGTACAAGGGTGAGGCAACTTCCCTGTATATGCACCCCGTGGATATGATGATCCTGGAGATAGAGGAGGGATCGCATGTACGGGTGGAGAGTAACCAGGGGGATGTGGTCATGAAAGTCCACCCGGCATTATGGATTTCACAACGGGAGGTTTTTGTCTGTCTCGGACCGTATGCAAACTACCTCGTCGCCCCTGAGACCCATTGTTCAGGTATGCCCGATTTTAAGTCTACGATGGTAACGATAACACCCACCACCGATTTACTCGTGACCGTTGCAGAACTGATGGAACGATGCGGAGGAGTCCGGTATGAAGATTGAAGATGTGGTCTGTACGTTCTGCGGCTGCCTCTGTGACGATCTCGTGGTTGAAGTAGATGGAAGACGTGTGGTGAGTGTCGAGAACGGATGTACTCTCGCAAATGAAAAGTTCATGGGGGACCATCGCCTCCAATCGCCCATTCGGAGGAATGGGAAAGGGTGGGAACATATCTCATATGATGATGCCATCAGGGAGACTGCCGAGATCCTCTGTGATGCTGATCGGCCGATCCTCTACGGCTGGAGCGGAACCCACGGTGAAGCCCAGAGCATCGGGATCCACCTGGCCGAACTTCTCGGGGCCCTGGTGGATAATACCTCAACGGTGTGCCACGGACCATCGATCCTAGCCATCCAGGAGGTCGGCCACCCGGGTTGTACACTCGGCCAGGTCAAGAATCGTGCCGATGTCGTTGTGTACTGGGGAACGAATCCAATCGATGCCCATCCCAGGCACATGAGCAGGTATACTACCTTTGCCGACGGATTCTTCTTGAAAGAAGCGTTCCGGGACCGCAGGCTTATCGTGGTCGATGTCAGGAAGACCGAATCGGCCAATATCGCCGATGAATTCATTACGATTGAACCTGGTGGTGATTATGCGGTCCTCTCCGCCCTCCGGGCAATTGTTCGGGGAAAACGGGAAATCATTCCCCCATCCGTGTCGGGGGTATCACGGGAGCAGCTCTTCCGTGTTGCAGATCTCCTGCTCTCGGCAAAATTCGGGGCCATCTTTTTTGGGCTCGGTCTCACCATGTCCCCTGGGAAGTATAAAAACGTCAGGAACGCGATTGAGCTGACCGAAGAGCTGAGCCGTCACACGAAATATACTATCTCTCCGATGCGGGGACACTGGAATGTGTATGGGTCAAACGAAGTCTTTACGTGGATTACCGGATATCCCTATGCTGTTGATTTTGCCCGGGGCATTGCCTTTTATAACCCCGGGGAGACGACAAGTGTGGATGTTCTCCGTCGCAAAGAATGCGATGCCTGCCTTGTGGTGGGAAGTGATCCCGGGGCACATTTCCCGAAGGCATGTGCCGAGCACCTGGCGCGGATTCCGACAATCCAGATAGACCCGCATACGAATGCAACCACTCATCTCTCCCGCATCCAGATCCCAGTCGCTGTCACGGGTATTGATGCAGAGGGGACCGCATACCGGATGGACGGGGTGCCAATCAGGACCCGTATGCTGTTCAAAGGAGAATATCCAAGCGATACCGAAATTCTAGAGCGTTTATACACCCTTGTGAAGGAGGCAAAAGGGCCATGAGCGAGTTATTGGTCAGAAACGCGTATGTTATTGATCCCCTTTCCGGGATAAAAGGAGATGTCATGGATATAGCAATCCGCGACGGGAAAATTGTTGAAGAAGTCGGGAGAAATGCAGAGGTGATTGATGCCGATCACTGTCTTACGCTCCCGGGCGGGGTCGACTCGCATTCCCACGTTTGCGGTACCAAGGTCAATTTCGGCAGGTACATGAGTCCTGAAGACATGCGGGCGGGCAGGACTGCACGAAAGGGAGTGATGCACGTCACCTCCGGGTACAGTGTGCCAACCACCTTCGGTAATTCATACCGTTACAGCATCATGGGCTACACGACCATTCTGGAAGGGGCAATGGCTCCACTCGAGGCCCGCCATACTCACGAAGAGTTTACCGCGACGCCTCACCAGGACATGCTCGCAAATACCCTTTTTGACGGGAACTGGTCGATTATGGAGGCAGTACGGGAGAAGGATGTAAAACGTGCTGCTGCGGTTGTGGCATGGACGCTTTCAGCGGTGAAGGGGTTTGCGATCAAACTGACCAACCCTGGTGGAACAGAGGCATGGGGATGGGGGGAGGATGTCCACAGCATACTGGACCAGGTCCCCCACTTCGGGGTGACGCCGGCAGAAATTATCGAGACGATGATCAGGGCAAACGAGCTTCTTAACCTCCCGCATTCAGTTCATATCCATTGTAATGCACTTGGCGTACCTGGTAACTACAGGACCACGCTCGATACTCTCGACCTTGTTCCGGATCTCAATGATAAGCGCCAGACCCTGTACCTGACACATCTCCAGTTCCATTCGTATGGCGGTTCTACCTGGAAGGACATCAGTTCAAAATCGGAGGATATTGCCCGGGCGGTGAACAACAAACCCCAGGTTGCAATCGACATGGGGCAGATCATGTTTGGCCGGACCACGACCATGACAGCCGATGGTCCGATGGAATTCAAGCTGTACATGCTCCATCATAACAAGTGGAGTAACCATGATGTTGAGCTTGAGACCGGATCGGGCATCATTCCTGTCTATTATTCCAGAAAAAGCCTCGTGAACTGTGTCATGTGGGCTATTGGGCTTGAACTGGCCCTTCTTACAAAAGATCCCTGGCAATGCATGCTCTCGACCGACAATCCGAATGGTGCACCTTTCGTTAAGTATCCGGAAATCATCGCACTCCTTATGAGCAGGCGGTTCAGGGAGAATGAGCTGGCGCTCCTGGATCCGAGAACTGCCCATTATGTACCACTCCCTGCGATAGATCGGGAACTCGACTGGTACGACATTGCTGTCATGACACGAGCAGGCCAGGCAAAAGCTCTTGGCATCACCGGCGTTGGCAAAGGGCATCTGGCTCCAGGGGCGGAGGCTGATATCGCGATTTATCCATTGAAACCGGATTCATTGGATCCATCGACCGAATACCAGCAGGTAATGGCCGGATTCGGAAAGACGCGGTACACCATCAAAAGAGGGCGCGTTGTGGCGCGGGATGGAGAGGTCGTGGTTGAAGGTGCGAACAGCACGATCTGGACAAAAGCCATCACTCCGCCCGAATTTGATCTCTCGGTTGATCCCGAATTTGTAAAAAAGTTTGAGCAGTATTATACTGTCAGGATGAGCAATTATCCGGTCCAGGATGTGTATCTTCCTCGCGGGGTTTGTATCGCGACTGAGGCATCATTATGAGGGTTATTCTCCGGACAAAACCGAGGAAAAAACCATTTATCCCCATCGAGGCAGAAGCCATTATCCCGCAAAATTTCCTCCGGAAAAATGACATCACCGTCTATGAAGGGAACAAGGAACGGAAACTGGATGAAATTTTTTATATCACCACCGAAGGACCCGCGGTCTCACCGGACCAGGTCGAGATCGTCCTTTCAGGGGAGACAGGGAGGATCAAAAGGGTCGGGGAGTACATGAATGCAGGCCGCATCGTAATCGAGGGAGATATTGGCATGCACTGCGGGAATTTCATGAGTGCCGGCGAGATTATCATCAAGGGCAATGCCGATGCCTGGCTTGGCCGGGAGATGAGGGGGGGTATAATCCGGTGCGAGGGTAACGCGAGCCATTATTGCGCGGCAGGTTACCGTGGTGAAAAAAGGGGTATGCGTGGCGGCATTGTCCAGGTTATGGGTAATGCAGGGGATTTCACGGCAGAATACCTTTCCGGGGGTGAGGTCACTATTCACGGTGACTGTGGAGATCTGCCCGGGGTCGAGATGCGTGGAGGAACGTTGATTATCGGGGGTAACTGCCGCCGGCCTTGTGGAAATATGACCGGAGGTATTTGCATGATATTCGGTAAGGCTGATGCAATGCTCCCAACGTTTAGGAACACCGGATCCGAAGAAAAGGAATATGGTGGCCATCACCACCGGATGACAATGTACAGGGGCGATATCGCCAACAGGGGAAAGGGAACCCTACTCGTTAAAATAAATTGATCGTCCCTTATTCAGTTGATTTCCCTTAAAATAAGATTAATAGGAGTATTTCTGATTATTCTTCAATTACATCTTCAGACTGGCAGGATGGGCACATCGGCCGTTTTCCTACCCCTTTAAATCTCTCTCCACACTCTTTACATCGGTAATTCTTACCTTTTACCCGTTCGGGAGGAATTTCCATATCGACAGGTCCACCAACGGTGCACATTGCCTTTCACCTCATAGGATGCATCAGTCAGCCTTTGTAATAAGGTTATGCTATGCCCTTTCTTCTATACATCGATTTAAAAATTACTTTCTGAAATGAAAACCATTCACGATAAGTCCAATGACGGATGCTGTAATAGTGATAAGACTGGGAAGAGGGCCCGTGTCCGGACTCATTGTAGCGGTCAGGGATTCTGGAATTGTTGTAACATGTGATTGGGAATTTGTCTTCAAGGGATTCGAAGGTCCCAGTTCCACAGATATCTGTTTCGTCTCTCCAGCAGTAAGATTGTAGAGTCCGGTTGTGTCGGAATATAACCACGAATTGAAATATTGACCAGATATTTCCCAGGGGGAGATCGGGGAGATCAAGTGGAGTATTTCTGGAATATTTCCCGTTGATCTTAGTCTGTGCACCGGGAGGAACTGATTGTATAAGAAGTGTCTCTGTCATGACCGGTTATGAAAGAAAAATTTTTTGTGTCAGAATTGGAAATTCCGGAAAGTGCATCTGCAGCTGCAGGTACTGTAGTAGCGTATACGGTATACTGTCCTGGAGCAAGCCCTCCCAATACCTCCATGTCTCCTTCACCCGGAACATGAGTGCCAGTATCCGGATCTCCTGTAACAACTGGGATACGCTGCTGTCCGTTCTTGAGCCATACAGATGAACACCAGGACCGGCTCATGAAAAAGTAGGTCATATCGGAACCCGATGCGGTTCCGGAAAGGGGGATGACATCTCTCCAAAGGTGCCATTCCTAATTTCTGCGGATGTATTTCCCGAAAAGAAGAGATATAAAAGACAGAGAAGAACGATTTGCTGCCTCGAAGAACCCAAAAACAAAAAAACACCTTTGGGCTCTTATCAGCACCAGTCCTTTTGTGTATTTTCCCATAAGAGTTCAGTCAAAAAGATGGGCTTTGAACTTCCCTGAGGTTTGATCCGCTGTATTCCTTTGCGGGGACGATTGCCCACCCCCCATCTTTCCGATGAAAAGAAATGCACACACCCCGCGATCTTCCCTAAACACAGCACATCGCTCTCCGATACAGGGCTTTTTATCAAATGGGCAAACTTTTTCGGTTATAGTATCCCCTCATTTCTTTACTTTACCCAGCGGTTTTGCTTTATGGCATGATTCCAGGAACGCCATGCCCTTGGAAATATCCCGTGAATGCGTGGATTATTTCGCCATTGGCTTAGCATGCGTTCTGTAACGCTTGTCATGGATGATAGGAATATAGGATATCATTAATTTAAAAATAAGGGTGTATCTAGAAGCCACTAATGAGCTGGATTACTGGTACGCATGAAAAAACAATGATTGCAACTGCCATCAGGATATTCTCTTTCATTCTCTCTCCTTCCACTATCAGCAGGATCATGGAGGTATAAAAAATATGCAGATGCTTCAGGTTCAGTTATCATTCTTCCCTGTTCCCGGTATTGACACTTCATTTTACTCACCTTTTATCAGAAAAGAAAGGAAAACAAAAGTAATCCCCCGTTACCGGTCGTTCCCGCTAGGGTGATCAATTGCGCGGGAGATTCCGAAACTACGACATAAGCACCAATACAGAAGAAATGTAGGGAGCAAATGTTGAAAGAACGCCAAAGAACTGCCCGATGCTCGAAACTGTTGGAAAAAAGGAGAATCACAGCAGAGAAAAGGGCGATAAGACCTACCTTCGCCACTTTTCATAGTTTCTACTCGTTCTTGTGCCTGAACTCGGTTCGCCAGTTCAGGTTTACCATACCTCTTCTGGCGAAGTCAGGATAAGAAGTAACGGGTGGTTGGAGTCCCGTTCGGGTTGTGGAGAGTTGGTCTGGTATTGGAACGAGATTTCCTCAATTCAGCCTGGTGCAAACAGCAACGATGCCGAGTTCATGCAGAAACGCGTATGCGTCGGGGGCGGTCCATCATCGAAGACGTGGCCGAGATGGGCATCACACCGGGCACAGAGCACCTCGGTTCTCACCATCCCGTAACTTGTATCGAGCCGTGTCAGAATGTTACGGTCGCTTACCGGGGCAAAGAAACTCGGCCAACCAGTCCCTGAATCAAACTTTGTCTCAGAAGAGAAGAGATCTGTACCGCAACAGACGCACTGATATATACCCCTGCCATGGAAATTATGATATGATCCTGAAAAAGCTGGTTCTGTATCACCTTTCCGTGCAATCCGGAATGCGTTTTCTGAAAGGAGGCTCCGCCATTCTTCCTCACTTTTCGAAATCTTGTCCACATCAGTCATGATCCCGGTCTTGATATTATAGATGAGCACCGTCAGCCCGCCTCATTTCCTTTCAGGATACAGTATGTTTTTGTTATGTCAGTGAAATTTAAAAGGGTTAGTACGATTTTACCGCTTCCATTACCATTAATTCACGAATAAAACTAATCCATATCCTCCTTCATCCCTATTCCCTGGGAAGAATATTTGATGAAGAAAGACTGCCTCTCTTTAGGTGGTGCTATGATGAGAGAGGGAAAGAAGGAAGATCCGAAAGATGGGAGAGGATCCGGGTCCATAATTGCCCAAGAGATCTGCCGGTGTCCGAATTGCGGATACGAACGGAAAGGATCGGTTACTCTGCCTTGTCACGCCATGAGGTGTCCCCGGTGTGATTCACCCATGACAAACCTGTAACGGGAGGAACATAAAAGGAACATCCCAGAATTAAGGAAGGCCAGGGCCGAGACTCGAACCCGGGTCGGGGGATCCACAGTCCCCTAGGATGACCAACTACCCCACCCTGGCAGAATATACCCGGATACATTGGTTTTTGCGCTATAAATATATCACCATCCAGACGGATGGATAGCTGCCTGGTGGTTGGGAGGGAATTATGTGATCCTGTGTATTATTACTATGCAGTAGAGTTCCGCTTGTCCCCGGCAGATAAGATTATGCGATACGGATCAGAATAACTCAGGCCCTACCGGAATCCGGCCTTGCGGGCATTACAAGAGAACGAGAAGGTTATCCTCAAATGACTCAGAAATCCAAAATCCGGACCCCCATTGTCGCCGTCCTTGGCCATGTGGATCATGGCAAGACATCCCTCCTGGACCGGATACGCGGTTCATCTGTAGTCAGCACTGAAGATGGGGCAATCACCCAGCATATTGGTGCCACCATAGTCCCTATCGATGCGATAAGGAAGATGAGTGGATCGATGGAGAAGGTTGCTCTGAATGTTCCCGGATTACTCTTCATTGATACGCCCGGACATCATGCTTTTACCACACTCCGGGCACGGGGGGGGGCTCTCGCAGATATGGCTATTCTCGTTGTGGATATCAGCCAGGGATTCCAGCCGCAGACTCTGGAAGCTCTCCAGATTCTCCGGTCCTGCAGGACGCCATTTGTCGTTGCTGCAACAAAGATTGACAGGATTCATGGATGGAGAGCAAACGCAGATCAGCCGTTCCTGGAATCCTTTGCACGCCAGAACGACCGCGTGAAGGAGATGGTCGAGACCCGGCTCTATGAAATGATAGCCCGGCTCTCTGACCTTGGGTTCTCCTGCGAGCGGTTTGACAGGGTATCTGATTTCCAGCGGAACCTTGCAATAGTACCGGTCAGTGCCCATACAGGAGAAGGAATCGCAGAACTCCTCATGATCATGATCGGGCTTGCACAGAGATATATGGAACAGGATCTGGCACTCTCGGTTGAAGGACCTGGGATGGGGACTGTCCTTGAAGTGAAAGAGGAGCGGGGGCTCGGGACAACCCTTGATGTTATCCTGTATGATGGAACTCTCTCAATAGGTGATGAGATCGCATTCGCGCGGAGTGACGGGGTTGCACAGACAAAAGTGCGGTCGCTTTTAAAACCACGCCCGATGAAAGAGATCCTCGTTGAAGACCGGTTCGAACGGGTAAAGACCGTCGTTGCGGCGACGGGAATAAAAGTGAGTGCTCCTGGGCTTGACGGCACAATCGCCGGATCCCCCCTCAAGGTCATACGGGGAGACCCCGGATCGGTGATTGAACAAATAAAAAGAGAGATGGAGGAGATTAAAGTCAAGCTATCTCCCGAAGGACTGGTGATAAAAGCTGATACCATAGGAGCACTTGAGGCGATATGCAACGAACTCGAGTCCCGGGACATAGGAGTAATGAGAGCAGAAGTTGGTCCGGTGAGCCGCCATGACCTCATCGAGGTAGAAACAATCAAGAATCCTTACTATCGGGTACTTCTTGCTTTTAATACGCAGATTCTCCCCGATGCTGCAGATATGATCAAGGACTCTGGATTTTCACATGCGAAGATCTTTGAAGGCAAGGTCATTTACAAGATTGTCGAAGAATACATTTCCTGGAAGGATGAGCAGAAAAGGAGGGCGGAACAGCAGAAGTTTGAACAGATCATTACTCCAGCAAAAATCCGGATCCTCCCTCATTGCATCTTCCGACAAAGCAATCCTGCAGTGGTCGGTGTACGGGTACTGGGAGGCACCCTCAGGAGCGATGTAAACCTGATTCATCTGGATGGCAGAAAAGTCGGCCACCTCAAGTCAATTCAGTTGAACCAGGAGACTATCAGGGAAGCACAGGCAGGTGCCGAAGTCGCCATATCGATAGAGGGTCCGACCTTCGGAAGGCAGTTTGCAGTTGAGGACGATCTGTTTGTTGATATCCCTGAACGACATGTAAAAGTACTTGAACGGGAGATGTTCACCCATCTCCCCATCAGCACCCAGGAGATCCTTGGAGAGTTTACTGCAATGAAACGTCGCTCGGATCCTTTCTGGGGTAAATAGTATTTAATAGATCAGGCACCCAAAATAATGGGTACTTCCCCGGGATTTCCCGCAGAACGGCTATCAATTATCCTTTGATATGCAAGGTAATAGTCTTCGGCGGGGTTTCTCAGGTTCCGGTATACATAATTATCGAGGAGTCTTGACCAAATGGTGGAATTCAAGGTTGTATTGTCTGATCAGAAGACTGGACGTGCATATAATGTCAGCGTAAGTGGTGGAGTTGCAGGGGCACTTATTGGCAAAAGAATCGGTGATGAGATCGATGCAGGGCCTTTTGGTCTCCCGGGTTACCGGATGGAGATAACAGGTGGATCTGACCGGAATGGTACACCTTCAAAGCGGAATCTCCCGGTTTCTGGCAGGCGGAGGCTCCTTCTTTCCGGCGGGATTGGTTTCAAACCTGTGATGGAAGGTCAGAGAAGGAGGAAATCTATCAGGGGTAATGAAATAACCGCGGATTTTGTACAGATTAATGCACGAGTCACCGGGTATGGTGAAAAACCCCTCGAAGAATACTTTGCCAAGCCGGCTCCTGAAGAGAAGAAGGCATAATCAATCATTTTTCAGGATATTTTCCCGCAGGGCGGGGAGCAGATCCGAGAAATCAACACCGTTTCGTTTTGCGAGGATAACAACGGCTCCTTCTGGCCGTATATGGCCCTCGAATTCCTTGCTGATAATGGTGTTCATCTCCGCTACAACCGTGGTCAGTGGGATGCTCAGCTCCTTGGCGATTCGGTGTATCAACTCTTCCTGGGGATCATATTTATGGAAGACTGATGCGTTCGGTTTGAAACCGATCGGGATCTCGATTGACATTACATCAAAAAGGGGCCGAATCATATCTGCTTCGTATGATATCAATCCCTCCTCTTTTGCCCTTACAAGAAGGTGGTTGGCCTGTTCGATATTCATCCATCCCCGTTCAAATGCAAGGTAATATACAATTTCATTCTTTTTCAACTGCTCTCTCCTTGTGTGCCTGAATGGAGCAGCGATAGTAATAGGCAGACTCACGCCCCCCCCTCCTTCTCTAGGGAAGGGAATATTCTCTGGGTGCTCACTAATTCCACAAAAATAATCTTCCTTCCGGTCCGTATCAATCAATCGGTCCTGAGATAAACTGGATGGGCCTCCCATCAAAAAAAACTAATAATTTTAACATAAATTCTGGAGTATGACCAGAACGAAGGAGTACGCTGAAAAAACAAAAACCCATATCGACCAGCTTGCTGATGAGATAGAAAGACTTCAGGCAAGAACGGACAAGGTTATGGAAGATCTTCGCGCCGAATATGACCGGAAATTACGGGAGGTCGCATCTGAGTACGATCGAAAGTTGCAGGAACTCAGTGATAATGAACAGGATCTTGGCAGGAAAATCGAGAAGATCAGAATTGCCGGGGGAGGGGCATTTGAGGAAATGAAGGCAGGTGCCGATCTTGCTGTTTCAGATATGAAGAATGCGGTTGCACGGGCAAAGGAAAAATTCAAGGATGTTTGATCAAGGCTAGCTAAAAATTTTTTACTTGGTTCCGTGATCTGCGGAACGTCGGTTATATTCCCGTTTTTTTGAAAAATACAAAAAATTTGGTTGGGATTAGTAGAATCTCCCCTCTATCAATCTTTGAAAAATTATTCGAGGAGGACCGCGTTGATCACGCCGTCCTGGCCAGGTCTGCTGATGATGCGGGCACGCCCAATCTCGGTCCTTATCACTGCACCTTTTGTGAGGAGATTACGTCTCACATAGTTGGGATTTGCCCCGTTTTCCTCAACAGTTTCAATAAGGACTTTCCTTATCTCCCCATTGGATCTGTTTGCCACATTGGCAAATTTGGCCCGCATTGCACGGACTTTTGGATTACCTCCAAACGTCCGGACAATTTTTCTCCTGTCTTCTCCGATATGGGTGTCAGTTGGTGCTGACCCTATCTCATCTCTCTTCTTTCCACGGGAAGGTCGGTATCTCCCACCAGTCATCCTGCGAATTGATCTACCCTGCCACTGCATTATCTCATCCCTCTGTTAGAATTTTGCATCATCAGCATCCAGGGAAATCCCCCAGACAAGTGCTATACATATAACCCCGCATGTTATTTAATTACTCTGCTTGGTTCAACCCAGGAGCGCAGCAACCACGCCTGCCAGGCCTTCTCCTGTTTTGAGATTGGTTCGAAATACCTGCATCCCTGGATTGTACCGTTGCATGTCAGCCTCCATCCGATTGAGGTCGGCACCTACCAGGGGGGCCAGGTCCACTTTATTGATTATACCGATATCACAACCCCTGAACATCATGGGGTGCTTATTCACCACATCATCCCCCTCTGTAGAACTTACGATGACGATCCGGATTTCTGCTCCGAGCAGAAAATCGGTGGGACAGACCATGTTTCCCACGTTCTCGATGAACAGTACATCGATCTGGTCAAGAGGAAGGTGTTCGGATGCATGTTCCACCAGATGGGCATCAAGGTGACACTCTTTGCCTGTGTTGGCGTTTTCAACTGGGATGCCAAGTGCTTTTATCCTCAAGTAGTCATCTTCGCCGTACACATCACCTGCAATCGCCCCGCTTTTAAGCCCACGTTCAGAGAGCACAGGTACTATCCGCTCGATGAGGGCGGTCTTTCCTGAACCAATAGCCCCAAGAAGATCGATTGCTCGAATTCCATGCGCCCTGAAACGGGCTGCATTATTTTCGGCAATTCGGTTATTGACGTCGAATATGTCCTTTTCTAGTCTGACGTCGACATGGTGCATGAATATACTATAGCTGCTGCAGTGTTTATAGGTTCCATCAGCTCACCATAGTGTAATGAAAGAGGAGATGAAAGGAGAACGGATTCTCTATCCCTGTTATTTCAATGCAAACCTCATGAGGAGTCAGGGAAGGAGGATCACCCGCTCGCGTGCTGTAAAGGATCCCTCCCTTGCAGATATCGAGCGTGCTGTGAAGCGATGCGGGGTTCGTTACCGGACAGAACAGAAAAGTCATCCGTCTTTCTGGTGGAAACGGGAAGGTCGCATTGTGGTCACATGGGGACAAGGTAAGGAGCAGCTTCTGAAAAAAGTTGCTGGTTTTCTTGAGGTCAAAAGATGAGCGGGCTCTATGATCTGCATACCCACACCACTCTCACCGATGGTGAGATGATACCAATAGAATTAGTGCGACGAATGGCCGTCCTTGGGTACTCAACTGTTGCTATCACGGATCATGCTGACAGCACAAACTTGAAATTCCTTCTTGAGTCAGTCATTCGCTTAAAAATCTCTGCAGAATATTATGGTGTCAGACTTCTCTGTGGAGTCGAACTGACCCATATTCCCCCTCCACTGATTGCGGGAAGCGCCAGAGAAGCGAGAAACTCAGGGGCCGATCTTGTTATAGTACACGGAGAGTCCCCGGTCGAACCCGTTGCAGCGGGGACCAATCATGCCGCATGCACCTGCAGCGATGTGAACGTGCTTGCTCACCCTGGTTTTATCACGAGTGAGGATGCCTATGAGGCACATGATCGCAGGATTGCACTTGAGATTACGTCAAGGGGTGGCCATAACCGGACCAACGGGCATGTTGTTTCTGTTGCCCGGGATGCAGAATGCCTCATGGTGGTGAACTCGGACGCGCATGCTCCTCGCGATCTCCTGGATAAGCGCGCGAAATTTGATGTTGCAAGAGGTGCCGGTCTTACAAAAGAAGAGTGCGCCCGCGTCATGGATTTAAATATCGATTCTCTCGTTTTACGATGAAATTGATATTTATATCTTTACAATAATTTAATATACTGGAGAAGTCTATATATATAGATTACGAAACCATTTCACCTGCCTGATATCCGGGGCAGGTGCACGGAGTTTTATCTTGAAAACGATTGGAACTGCGATGCATACGGTAGGGACGCGCATCATTGTAATGAGGTGTGATCCGGCCCAGCTCCCCAAGTTGTACGCAGATGTTATCAACAAAAGATTGAAATCCGTTGGGAAAGTGGTGGAGGTATTCGGGAGTGTAGCCGCACCTTACGCAGCTGTCCATTGCAATAACGATTGCCGGATTGCTGCAGGGGAGAAGCTGTTCATATCCAGGTAGGAGTCATCACCATGCAGGAAGTAGAGAAATTAAAAATTCTTCAAAATGAGCGGGAAGCACTCAAAAACCGGCTCAAAGAACGCGTCAAGGAACACGAAAAAAAGGCCGAAGACCATACCGAGACCGTTTGCCCTGAGTGTGGGGGGCGACAGCTGGTCCATGACTATGAACGTGCTGAGCTGGTCTGTCAGAACTGTGGTCTTGTCATCGATGAGGATTTCATTGACCGCGGTCCGGAATGGCGTGCATTTGACCATGATCAGAGGATGAAACGGTCGAGGGTTGGAGCGCCAATGACCTTTACCATCCACGACAAGGGGCTTTCTACAATGATAGACTGGAGGAACCGTGACTCGTATGGACGAGCCATCTCCAGCAAGAACCGCGCCCAGCTCTATCGACTGCGAAAGTGGCAGCGTCGTATCCGGGTCAGTAACGCCACTGAACGGAACCTGGCATTCGCGCTTTCCGAACTTGATCGGATGGCATCTGCCCTGGGTTTACCACGTAACGTTCGTGAGACAGCGGCAGTTGTATATCGTGATGCCGTGGACAAGAACCTCATCCGTGGAAGGAGCATCGAAGGAGTGGCTGCAGCGGCGCTTTATGCAGCATGCCGGCAGTGCAATGTTCCGCGGACTCTTGATGAGATTGCAGAGGTCTCCCGGGTATCACGCAAAGAAATCGGGCGGACCTATCGGTTCATCTCACGGGAACTCGGGCTCAAACTCCTTCCCACGTCTCCGATTGACTATGTTCCCCGGTTCTGCTCCGGACTTAACCTGAAAGGAGAGGTTCAGAGCCGGGCGGTGGAGATACTCCGCCAGGCTGGGGAGAGAGAGCTTACCAGTGGTCGGGGACCCACAGGGGTAGCAGCCGCAGCAATTTATATCTCATCAATTCTCGGCGGGGAACGGAGAACCCAGCGTGAGGTCGCTGAGGTAGCCGGTGTGACCGAGGTAACCATCAGAAACAGATACAAGGAACTTGCAGAGAAACTCGATATCGAGATTATTCTCTGATTATACTTTTTCCCGTCAATTTTCAACAGAATGCTCAAAAAAAGGCCATACTTACGTGATTATGGTAAAAGGCATCGGTGAGAACCAATGTTGTTGAACGTAACAACTATATCCAACTGGCTGGAAAATTAGTTACCGCATGCGGGCTTGTAGATCAGGGGTAGATCGTTACGTTCGCAACGTAAAGGCCGCGGGTTCAAATCCCGCCAAGTCCATCCCTTATTCTCCTCGGACGTGTTAGAGAATTTTTCCAAATGTTACATATTGAGCCGGGTCTCCCTTATGCAGATTCGCAATACCTATATGGAATCCACACTGAAGTTATAGAAGTGCCAGGGCTCGTAGATCAGGGGTAGATCGTCACGTTTGCAACGTGAAGGCCACGGGTTCGAATCCCGTCGAGTCCATCTCTTTTGATCGAATCCGATAAAGAAGAGGTGACCGGAGGTCGCCCGGATGTATGGAGCGCATCATCCCTTTTAATCGATCCAGTCAAGCAACAGGCCAGGGTCTTTTTGTTTAGATCGATGGGTTTGAGATACGCGCTCATCTTTTCCATGCATATCAGGAGTCTGAAGGTCTCCCAACGAAGGGAGATTGTCGTTTGAACGGGTTATAATCGGGCGTGCATGAATCTCTTCAGCCATGATTATGGGTGGAGGGACAGGGGAGGAATGGTTAGACGGCAGGAGAGGATCGTGGGCAGGGCCAGGCGAGGCAGATCCACCTTTCGTGAGCAGGAAGTCGATGAACGTCTCAGCCTCGCTTCGTTGTTCGGGTGAAAGACGGGCAACTTTGTCCTCGAGTGAACCCATATGCAACCTCGATACTATATGTACATCTTTCTGTAATTGCTCCGGTATTAAACCCACACAGCTGGGGAAAAGCCCGGCTCATGGCATTTTTGAATTCCTGAATTATCAATGGGCTTTCAATGCATCAAGGATTTATTTTCTGAGAAGAGTCAGGATCCGGCAGCTGTGTTCTGCGATGGAGGTACGAATATACGCCTCATCAAGATCTTTTCCGCCGGCAAAAGTTCCATGGCATCTTGCAATCGCTACCGATGAGGAGAGAAGTCCCTGTGAGACATTCAGTGCCAACTCCTCACTGCCTGGGGACCCATTTACAACCGGTATGAAAGGACAGAACATGAGTCCTTCTGAATCGACCGGTGATATGCCATCATACAAGATTGAGAGAGCGATTGCAAACGGTGGATGGGCATGGACGACAGCAAGGTGAGGGGTCTTTTTGTAAATCTGCCTGTGGACGCGGTATTCGCTTGAAGCCTGGGGGGGAGAGGCCCCCTCAAGAGGCACATATACCGGTTCCCCAGGAGTATCCAGGTATGATCCCCTCCGGGTAATATAAAATCCATCTCCTACGCGAATACTAAGGTTTCCAAAATTCGCACCAGTTAACGCCTCAGCAAAAAGCCTGTGTCCAATACGGCAGAAATCCTCCTTGATCTCTCCTGCATCTCTCATCGTAAAAGATTTAGTGTTATTTGAACTGGACTCCGACGTCTTTCATTTTATTAAACCGTGCGATGTTCAGGAGAAGCGGAGTAAGGCACTCCACCATGGAGGAGACCGCAAGGGGTCCGGCATCGTAGGCTTTAACACCCGGTATACTTCTGACAAGATCAAGAACTATCGCCTTTGTCCGGGGGTCGTCACCACATACCGGCACAGCAAGGTCGAGTGTTTCAGTCAGAGCTTTCCATTTGTTTGCAGCAACCGTGTTAAATGCCGAACAGAGTCTTGTTTCAGGGGGAAGGAGTCGTCTGATAAGGAGTGCAGCTGATCCCTCAGGGGGAGGAGTAAAGACGAAAAAGTCTCGTTTTTCCATAGGATTGACAGGGGATATCACAATCTTATTTTCAAATCCATGAAGAGAAGCGAGGGTCGGTTCAACATGCCTGAAGGGAATTGCGAGAATGATTATATCCGAACGATCAATTGCTTCCTGATTGGAAAAGCCGCTCACAGAACAGGGCAGGCCAAGTTTTGTGATAGTTGCATAGCATGCATCACTTGCTTCCACTGCTTTATCCGCCTCACGGGAACCTATCACCACATTATGGCTTGGGGAGAGGCGCATCGCGATACCTTCACCAATATCTCCAGTACCGCCAACGATACCAATTTTCACTTAATCCACCAGCGGCAGGAGCATTGATTCCAATGAGTCCGAACTGGTGACCCCTTCCAGCGTCCTCACTACTTTCCCATCCTTTTCAATAATAAGGGTTGGAACGACCCTTATCCCATATTTATTGGCAAGATCCATGTTCTGATCCACATCGATCTTCCTAATCTCGATCTTCTCTCCCATATTCTGCTTGAGTTCTTCGAGATAAGGTCCCTGTCTTTTACAGGGGCCGCACCACTCTGCAAAAAAGTCCAGCACTACTGGTTTTCCCATCTGCATTACCTCCAGAGTGGTCGGTGGAAAAAGAAGATAAAGATTGTTATCGGGTTATTTGGAGAGGATCGCCATGATAATTTTGCCATATGCCGGCCTCGTGATGAGTACGCCGATCAGAACCCCCAGTATGGTGATGATGGCAAATCCACGGAGGGTTGAGAGGTCCATCAATGCGAGTGGAAGCATGGCGATAATTACCGTGGCAGCTGAAACCACGATGATGCCTACAGCCCTTGTAAGGCGTTTTTGGTAGATATTCGGCGAAGGGACCTTCCCTTCATGGAGGATCTCATCGGTGATGATGACCAGCTGGTCAACACCAGTACCAAGTACTGCAATCAGACCTGCGATTGCAGCCAGGTCCAGCTGTTGCTGAATTAACGCAGCGATTCCGAGAAGGATTACTATCTCGGATATATTGATGCCTATCATGGGGAGCACAATTGCAGGCTCCCGGTAACGGAAGTAAATAACAATACCAACAGCTATCGCTGCAACAACGAACGCGACGACAGCCATGGTCTTGAAATAATCTGAAAGTGCTGCAGGCACATAACCCGAACCCGCCACTTTCACTTCAACCGGTAAAGCCCCCGCCCTGAGATGAATCTCGAGATTTTTTGCATCACTGAGACCACCCTCTCCCGATCCAGTTGAAGCGTAGAGTTCACGGATTGGTTCAACCCTGAGCTGTGCTGCAAGATCCGTTGAGAGGGGGGCAGAATACACAACGTTTCCATCGAGCAGCATATCAAGATAATGCTGGTCCGGGGCCGTGGTTGCCCCATACTGGTTCACACCATCCTTGAACTGCGCAGCACCTTCTTCGGTCAGTGTGAAGGAAACGCCCCATGCGTTGCCTCCTGGTGGTTGTTGTGTCGGAACTCCGACAGTATTGATGGCATCACCGTACAGGATGTGCTCAGTTGCATTTCCTATGGTGTGCACCCGTATCTCGAACCTGCCCTGTTTTCCAACAATTTCTTTGGCCTGGCTTAAACTCACGCCCGCTAGCTCAACCCTTACATATTGTGAGATCCCGGATAGTCCGGTGAGAGGGTTGACTTTTGCGTCCTTCGTGCCGAGAGCATTGAGCTTGTCTTCGAGGATTTTCTTCACCTGTTCAGCCGTCTCCTTGGAGACACCCTGTTCATAACTGGTCAGTCTTCCACCAGATTCTGAAAAGGTAGCTTCAAGCTGTTCGCGGGTGAAGAATTTCCTGATCTCTACTTTATCATCATCAATAAGGTAGATCTCTGCGTCCAGCCTTTTCTGGAGCTCGGTCAAGAATTCTCCGGGCGTCCTTTCTGTTTCAAAACCCACAACCTCAGCCTGGAATTCCATTTGAAGCCAGGTACCATCGGAGAGATCAAGCCCGTACTGGAGATTAGTTGTGAATTCTTCATCTTCGATATGGGGGTATATCAGGAACACTGACGCTATGAGGAGGATGATAAGGAGGGCAACCTGCCATGTCTTCAGGAGATCGATCAGTTTCTTGGTATTCATTTCGACCCCTTCCCCTTGACAGAGCCATCCTTCCCCTTGGAAGTATCTACCCTATCCTTCACAGAGCCATCCTTCCCTATCATGTACCACTTGATGATGCCTGCATTTGTCAGCCAGGTGTTCATCATGTCAATGAGGAGGCCGATAAACAGGACAGCGGAGATTTCCGGGATCACCGGGATATTTCCGAAATAGGAGACCGCCCACATTGCGGCGACGGCAGCTAGGGTGGTGGTGGTCATGATGATGCCGGTCCTGAAAGCACCGGCAAGTTTCTCATCAAGCTTTCCCTGCCGCTTCAGTACCCGCATCGTCAGGAGAATATCGCTATCCACAGAGTACCCAATCAGCATAAGGAGTGCAGCAGTGGTAGGAAGTGTCAGCTCTATCCCGATAATGGTCATAACAGCCGCAGTCATTGCAATATCCGCAAAGGCTGAGAGAACGACCGCTGCTGCTGGAACAAAGGTCCGGAAAGCCAGGAAAACCACAATTGCCATGCCAATGAAAGACAATACAAGGGCAAAGGCAGCCTGCTCCTGGAGGGTTTCACCGAAAGAAGCACCGATTTGATCGATTTTTGCATCGGGATATCGCTCGTTGATCAGAGCTGCGAGGGACTGGAGTGAATCATCATCCATGGGTCCGAATTTTATGTATTTCCCATCGCTGACCCCTTCGCCGATACTGATCAGAGGATATCCAGAAAAAGTGGCACTGAGGCTGTCAGGGCTGTCAGGAGTAAATACCGTGACAGCCGTCCCCCCGGAAAAATCCATTCCCGGTGTTACCGGCATACCTGTAGTTGCCATAGTATAGCCGAGCACCGCAAGGGATAGTATCAGGAGAACCAGAGGGATTGCCACCATCTGCTTCGGGGTGTAGCGGTTCACATCGTAATTGATAAATCCCATATCAATAAGGTTCGTAATGCACGATTAAAAGGCTTTAGATACCAGGTATTCGGAACTCATCAACCTGATGCAATAATTGAAAGGAATATCGATAATGGAGCAGAAAAATGAGGCAAGGAAAAAGCAAAAATATTATATAAACTTGGTGGTATTAGCTCAGTATGAGATCTCCGCACGAGATCAAAGGGGTCGTTGAGACCAGACTTAAAAACTACCTTTCCCGAGACAGGACCGGTGTCAGGCGTGCCCTCCTCCAGCTTTTCCTTCGCTTGAAATGTCTGACTATTGCTGAAATTTTTGAGATCCTCGCCAGGAAATTCTCTATAAGTTACCACTCGATTGCAGCTATGGTGGGAATTATTGCCTCGAAGATTGGAATACTCCATGTAACCAAAAATCGCGAGGGATCCTGCAGCGTGTATTCACTCAAGGAAAAATATGCAGGGATGGTTAAGAGGATTGTAACCTGAAGAGAAGGGCACACTTTTTTGATGATTGGCTGCTCATGATGTGAGCATAGCATGCACGCACGAGAAAGTAATCATTGTTCAGTTGGAGATATCAGAATTACCGATGAGGTGATAGCCTTTATCACGAAGCGGAAATGCGATTTTCGCATTTCTACTTCCTGCGGTGGTCCGATCCTCCTGCCGGTCAGTATAAAACCCCCGAAACCCACGGATATTCAAATTCCTGCGGGGGCTTACACTATCTTTGTCTCAATCCATCAGGCACGGTATCTCTCGACTGTGCATATGGGACTGATCCCTTATTTTGTTGATGAGATTGAGGAAGAATCTAATTGCCCTTATGAGCTTTGAAGAATTGGAACATACCGCGGATATCAGGATACGTGTCGAGGCAGCAACGCTCGAAGAACTATTTTCAGAAGCTGCCCAAGCACTCATGACGATAATGTATGGGAGTATCAGCCCGGGAAATATTCGACGCCATGTTGAGATGGATGCCGATGATATAATATCCCTCATTCAGGAATTTCTATCAGAAATTCTTTTTATTTCCGAGGTTGAGGACCTGGTATTTTCAGGAGCTGAGGTCCGTATTGCAGGTAATAATCTCATCGCCGATCTCACCGGTGAACCTTTTTCCAAGATGAAACATCTCGGTGGCAGGGAGGTGAAGGGGATCTCCTATTCGGATCTTTCAATCGGCCGTGAACGGGATTCTTATATACTTGAGGTCATCTTTGATGTGTGAAGAGCCATGCTTCCTGGAATAAAGCGTCTCGCCCCGTTTGAATGGGAGGTACCAATCGGGACCGTCCCCGGCATGCGAGTGCCGGGAAGGTTTTTCCTGTCAGATGAGCTAGCCAAAACCCTTGAGGATGGTGCTGTTCAGCAGCTCGCAAACGTTGCGACGATGCCAGGAATTATAAAAAATTCCCTTGCCATGCCGGATATCCATTGGGGGTATGGTTTTCCTATTGGTGGTGTAGCCGCATTTTCAATTGAAGATGGGGTCATCTCTCCAGGGGGTGTTGGATTCGATATCAACTGCGGCGTCAGGATTCTCACGACTCCCCTCCAAGAAAAGGATCTCAAAAAGAAAAGGGAATTGATTGAACGTCTCTTCAACGCTGTCCCAACAGGAGTGGGAGCAAAAAGTACGCTGCGGCTCTCTTATAAGGAACTTGAAAGCATGCTAACCGGAGGTGCCAGATGGGCAGTCCGTCAGGGTTTTGGCATGGAGAGCGATCTGCTCCACTGCGAGGAGCAGGGAGCAATGGGTGGTGCGGATCCCGGAGCTGTTTCTGCAAAGGCCCGCCAGCGTGGCATGCCTCAGAGTGGGACTCTTGGCGCAGGCAATCACTTCCTGGAAATACAGGCAGTCAGGGAGATATTTCATGAGAAGGCGGCTGGCTCGTGTGGGCTCTTTCCCGGCCAGATTTGCATCATGATCCATTGCGGGTCACGTGGACTGGGACACCAGGTCTGCACGGAACACCTGAGAGTTCTTGAGGGGGCAACGAAAAAATACGGGATAATCCTTCCTGACAGGCAGCTTGCCTGTGCGCCTATTCTATCTCCGGAAGGAAAGGCATATTTTGGTGCTATGGCTGCTTCAGCAAACTATGCATGGGCGAACCGGCAGGTGATTATGCATATGGTCCGACAGGTATTCTCCGAGATGTTCGATATCCCGTATGAGGAGATGACCCTTGTCTACGATGTTGCCCACAACGTAGCCAAAATGGAGGAGCATATCGTTGATGGCAGGCGGATGAAAGTATGTGTGCACAGGAAGGGTGCAACCCGTGCATTCGGCCCCGGCGCTCCTGACCTGCCGAGGGAATATGTATCTTTGGGACAACCTGTAATCATCCCAGGTAGTATGGGGACATCATCGTTTCTCCTTCATGGGACACAGGAAGCAATGGTGAGAACCTTTGGATCAACGTGTCATGGATCAGGGAGGATAATGAGCCGGACAAAGGCCAAGAAAGCGCTTTCAGGGCAGGAAGTGAAAGAATCTCTGGCTGCAGAGGGGATCATTGTCCGTGCGCCGCATGATGGTGCTATTGCCGATGAAGCACCAGGAGTTTACAAGCCAAGCGATGAAGTGGTGAGGGTTGTCGATTCGGCCGGGATTTCACGATTGATTGCGAGGTTTGTTCCGCTGGGTGTGATAAAAGGTTGATATACAGGGCAGGTCTCTTATGGGATTCAAAGCTGCTCTTCTCCCGTTACATTGAAGAGAGCGGGGTGCCATGCGAGCATATTACTCCTCACATGATTGCGGCGCCGTTTTACAGGGGACGGTTTGTAGCGCTGATTATTCCAACCGGTTTTGCAAATCAAGGATATTCGTGCCTGCTTCCTGCACTGAAAGCGTCATCGTCTAGAATCCAGCGGTTCGTCTCTCTTGGCGGGCATCTGCTCGTTTTTGGAGCATCATCCGAACGTGAAGACGCGTATGACTGGCTCCCGCTAAAGATTCGATATCACCATGATTATGGATGCAGGAATCTTGAAATTGATACCAGCCACTACGCTTCTGTCCTCCTCGAGGGATATGACACCAGTGCTATCGAATGTGACGGGTATTTTACCGAACACGATGGCTGCGTTGTTGCATCTTCATGTGGAAATCCTGTTATGATAGCACAAAGGGTTGGCCGGGGTGAGATTGTGGCCACTACTGTGCATGAATATCCTTCAGGGGTGTTTCTAAAAAAATTTTGTTCAGCACCGGAGGAAACATTATTTTGACTGGAAGCGTGGATTAATTGAGAGAGTTACCCATGAACCGCTTCATCATCTCTTCCATGTCCACTGCCAGTGACCTTCTTCCTGTGGGAATGGCTTTGCATGAAATGCTCAACCGCCTCCCGATTACTGCTCGATCAAGGCAAAAGCCTGGTATCCGAATCGAATCGGGCACTGTCGTGGACATGGAATACACCGGGCCTGTGCTTGAACTGGTTCTGCAAGAGAATAAAGTCCTAAAAGTTACCCCGAAGTCTGGAGCGTATAAGGGCGTCCCGGTTGTGGTAAGCCCGATCCGTGACAGTAGCGGTGATGCAATCGTCGCGATCGGAGTCGTTGACATCACCGGGATATTTGACCTTGCAACCCTGATGGAGCATCAGTCCCTTATTCTCGAACAGGTATGCGGGAAGGATCCCTGCCCACTCCCGTCTGAACAGATCAATGCAAAAAGGTAATGAGAATGAACAACGCGGCATTCAAGGTCCTTGAGGTGCTTGAGGGGGGAGATGGTCCGGTCTCCGGAGAATATATCAGCAGCAGGCTGGGGATATCACGGTCGGCAGTCTGGAAACACGTCAAAGAACTCATCTGCATGGGATATGAGATCTCTGCATCGCAAAAAGAAGGGTACCGTCTTACCAAGAAAAGCAACCGACTCCTGCCGTATGAAGTCCATAAAAAACTCAGGACCAGCTTCATTGGCAAAAAAATCCGCTATTTCGAAAATACGCCATCGACAATATGGGTGGGAAAGCAGCTCGCGAGTGAAGGGGATGCCGGTCTTCTTCATGGCATGGTAATCATTGCTGAGGAACAGACAGGGGGGATCGGAAGACTTGGACGGTCCTGGGTCTCACCGATTGGAGGCGTATGGATTACTATCGTGCTCAAACCCCGTATTCCCATCGATCGTGTTTTCATGGTAACGATGGCAGGATCGGTTGCCGTCGCCCGTGCAATCAGAAAAGAATTTGATCTCGGGGCTCTGATCAAGTGGCCGAATGATATCTACATAGGGGATAAAAAGGTTGCAGGGCTCCTGCTTGAACTCTTTGCTGAAGCCGACGATATCCATTACTGCCTGCTCGGGATAGGTGTTGATGTCAATATCTCTCCCCAGGATCTTAAAGGTGTAAAGAGCGCAGTCACTTCGATCTCGGCTGAAATGGGGCATGATGTTGACAGGGCATCGTTCCTCGCAAGGCTGCTCCGTGAATTTGAGAGCAGGTATCTCCTCATCGAAGCGGGAGAGTACGAGGCAGTAATCCGGGAATGGAAGTCCCTCTCCTGTACTCTGGAACACCGTGTAAGGATCAACACCATGAAAGCGACCTTTGAGGGAGAGGCAATAGATATCGATGAGTATGGTGCGCTTCTTATCAGAAAAGATAACGGTAAAATCGAGAGGGTTATTGGCGGGGACTGTATTCAGCGGTAGCACTTTATTGTAAACCAGGAAATTATAAATGGTTGACGATGTTCCAAGCCCCCGAGCGAGCGCTCCTTCTTACTGAGACTGCAGCATTCACCGGGCTTATTTCCCTCGGATCATGGATATCGATCCCATTTATTCCCGTCCCCTTTACCCTGCAGACTCTTTTCGTGCTGCTTTCAGGAGCTTTGATGAAACGGTATGCTGTTTTTCCTACTACATTATATCTCCTGATGGGCATCCTTGGCATTCCTGTTTTTCATAGCGGGACCGCGGGGCTTGGAATCCTGCTTGGTCCGACTGGAGGTTACCTCTTAGGTTTCGTCCCGGGTGCATTCATCACGGGAATATTTTTCGAGCGCCCGGAACGAACTGCGAGGGTGTTTGGTATAATCCTTGGTGACGGGATCATCTTTCTGTGTGGGATCCTATGGCTCACTATCTCGACCGGAATCTCCCTCACGACCGCATTTCTCATCGGGGTGCTACCGTTCATCCCTGGGGATGTCGTAAAAGGATATGCAGTCTGGCTGATTGGAGCCCGTCTGGAAAGGGTAAGCAGGTATGGTACAGTGGGTGAATCGGGCTCATGATCATCGTCAGGGATCTTGCCTTCCGAACACTCTTGGTTCCGGAACTTATCATCCCCCC
>JAJRBU010000048.1 GCA_028679315.1 Methanoregulaceae archaeon | reverse complement strand
AAACAAGGCTCTTGAATACTCCTCTGTTGCAAGAGTCGATATTTTTGTAATTATTGGATGAGGGAATTCTTTTGATGGGGGATCCGATACGAAAAAAAAGGTACATACTGGTCCAGGCTGCCTTCTGTGCCGACCTCGGCATGAAGGAGCAAACAACTGCACTGCCGATCCAGCTTTCGTACTATGCAGACCTCTGCGGCTGGACGCTTGCCCGGGCACATGCAAGATCCGGTGATGCGGCCATGAACGCGGGATTCATTGGTAATTCAGACGTCTTTGACCGGGCTATCGGAACATTCACCAGATTGTATGCTGACCAGACCGAGCGTGATTATCATATTTTCACCGGGGCGATTCGATCAGGTAAAATAATCGCTGATAGGGAGAATTAGCTATCAAAATTGTCAGATCCCTAAACTCTCATCTTTTCAAAATATCAAAAATTTCCCGGATAAAATTTTTTAGTCATTCTCCTTCCACTGCCCGAAGTAACCTGACTGTCAGATCTGCGGCCTGCGTCTGTTGATCTTCAGCCGAGATCGTGGCTGTCCCGTCACCAGGCTGGAGACCATAATTGCCGAACTGGGCATGGTTGCCGCCGTGAATGACCTGTCTGATTGTCCCCGGTGGAAGCAGCGGTACAGTTTCGTTGTATTTTTCCATTGAGAGGACCAGATCGTTCGATCCATAGGTTGAAAGACCTTTCAGATTTGCAGAGGAGAGATCATCACCGGTTGCCGGATAGGAAGCCCAAAACGCCACACCTTCTACTCTATTGGTATGGTCCTTCGCATATGCACCCGCCATAGAGCCTCCCAGTGAATGCCCCCCAATCACCCAGTACCGTATGCCGGGATAGGCTGTGATCACGTGGTCGGCTTTGTTGATGCCGAAGATAGCCAGAGAGAGCGGCATCTTGACAATTGTAACCATATATCCATGGCTGGCAATCTCCTGTGCAATCGGTGCGTAGGAACGATAGTCTACATGGCCCCCGGGATACAGGATGAAACCAGTTATTGGAGTGGTAAGGTTCGGGCTGAAAACAATAAAATCTCCCTTATCCTCAACGATAACATTCGGATTCGATTCCAGAGCGGCCAGGGCTTCCTCGGCGGGTCCGAGCGGAGTCAATCCCCAGACGAGAAAGCCGAGACCACCAATAAGAGATGCAACAGCAATGAAGATCAGTATTAAATTCAGACCTTTTTTCATTCTTCCCTCGAAATTTTGTTCATTTCGATCTAGTATGGGTACGTGATATTTTCCGGATTTTCCAGAGAATCCACATCATCCTCCTTCAATCCTCTCCGATATAAGACGAATTGGTACAGGAGAATCAGGATGATCAGCCAGAAGGTGCCGATGATATAGCTCCCTATCACATCGCTCACCCAATGCTCCCCGAGATAAATCCGCGAAGGACCGATGAGGACGATCAAGGTGGTACAGACCGCGATAATGATCCACTGCAGCCATCCTGAGAGGAACTTCCAGGCAAGGTAGGCGGAAAATCCATAGAAGACCACGAAATAAAGGACATGCCCGCTTGGGTAGGAATACTGGTTGAAGTACTGGAAGATATCCCAGGGATTCAGGGTGAAGCTCGGCGGCCTGACCCGGCCGACAAGCATCTTGAGGACTCCTCCCAGCACCCCGCTACTGAGCGTGGCAACCACAAATACCGCTTCGATCCATCTCTTTTTCCATGCACAGATCGCAGCAACTGCAAAGACGGTGACGACGGGTACCCAGCTGTCCCCAAGGAAGCTCACCGCAGTCATCAGGGCGGCAATACCAGGATCGTCCTCTCCACGGAGGGCGAAGGCTACTTTCAGGTCGAATTTGAATACCCCGAAAAAATAGGCTGCAAGGGTGATAGCGATGCCGCTGATGAGAAGGAGACCGAGGGTAATTGCCAGCTTCCGATCCATGGATATCCAGGTATGGTAGTTTCCCGTTCCTAGTTAAGATACCCTTCTCAATCGCACGAACACGTCATGTTCGGCCAAACATATGACGCGGATCCTGGGAAAAAACATCCATTATTTTTCGGCGGTGTTTAGACTTTTTTCGACGTTCATTATTTCGATATATTCTTTCTTCCAGATACATGGCATTGTTCACGATAAAAGACTCTTTTTATACTATGCCATCTCCATCGTTTCCTTGCATATGGTGAGCTGAGCCCTATGGTTCAAAAAGTGAAAATAAAATATGATGAATTTGGCCTTGCCAAGTTTATTTCAGAGTATAAAACAACAGCACAGCGAAAACAGGAAGGAAAGGATAAAAGAACTGAAGTCCCCCGCGAAGTGCATGCTGAATTCGAAGCAGCATCTGATCGCCCGGATCCGGTATCGGTAATTAAAAAATCGAGTGAAGGCAGGTGGGAACATCTTATACCCATCAGGTATGGCAGGATGTCCCGGAGCCCTTTTGCCTTCCTCCGTGGGTCGGCTTCTCTCATGGCGATGGATATTGCCACGACATCATCCCCGGATATCAGAGCCCAGGCATGCGGTGATTGCCACCTTTCAAATTTTGGTCTTTATGCTACCCCTGAACGGAACCTTATCTTTGATATCAATGATTTCGATGAAACGCTCCCTGCACCGTTCGAATGGGATATCAAGCGTCTGGCTGCAAGTTTTTATGTCGTCGGGAAGGTCAACGGTTTCTCAGAAAAAGACTGCAAAATGGCTGCAAGGACATGTGTCCGGGCATATCGTGAGGCGATTGCCAAATTCGCCGCAATGAAGGTGCTCGATGTCTGGTACGCCACACTTGATATGAACACTATCATTGCTATGGCACCCGATGAACAGGCAAAACGTCGCCGCCAGGCAATGGCCGAAAAAGCGAGAACACGCGTAGCGGAAAACATGTTTCCAAAAATATCCCAGGTCATTAGCGGACGACGTACCATTGTCGACCAGCCACCACTCATCTACCATCCGTCGCCGGAATTAAAAATGCCTGAAAACCTCTTTGATACCTTTGAAATATATCGGAAAACACTTCCTTACGAGCGACAGGTATTACTGGACCGCTATCGGTTTGAGGACGTTGCAATTAAAGTGGTAGGAGTCGGCAGTGTCGGGACCCGGTGCGGGGTTGTGCTGATGATGGCCGAAGAGGATGATCCGCTCATTCTCCAGATAAAGGAGGCGAATGTCTCTGTACTTGAACCATATGCCGGGAAGGGGCAGTTCAGGCATCACGGTGAGCGTATCGTCGTAGGCCAGCGGCTGATGCAGTCTGCAAGCGATATGCTCTTGGGCTGGACCACAGGAACCTCAAAAGATCATCGTCAGTTTTATATCCGGCAGCTTCGGGATATGAAATACTCGGTCGAGGTTGAGATGGCACCGCCGGACCAGTTATCCAACTATGCTGTCGTGTGCGGCTGGACGCTTGCCCGTGCACATGCAAGATCAGGCGATGCAGCGATGATCACGGGATACATTGGTAAATCGGATGTCTTTGACCGGGCTGTCGGAACATTCGCCAGATTGTATGCTGACCAGACCGAGCGTGATTATGCAATGTTCACCGGGGCGATAACCTCAGGTGAAATCACAGCCGATATGGAGAATTAATACTATTTTTCCGGGCTTTATTCAAAAACTCTTAAAGGGAAATAAAAAACAGGCCACGAAAATAGGATCCCCTTTCCATACAGGTCGCTTTCCTGACAGGAACTGCTGACAGTTTTCTTGATGACCCACCAGGCCGGGATTCCGACAAGGGAATCAGTGCCATCAGCGGTGCCAGAAAAGTGATAGTACGAAACAATTTCCGCGGTTTTAAAACAATCATGCCTCATCCAATCCAGGACTTCTCCAGTCCGTATTTTCACTAAAAAAAACCTTTCAGGGCTGCTGCCGATATTGTCAATACCAAAGACCCACTACGGACCTGGATCATTCCCTTTCTTCAAGGGTGTTTTTCGGGATCCTTCGGCAGGTTCGGTCAAGATTGGAGGGGAATTGGGAGATATTCCTGCGTTTATTCCAGCAGGTCCGGTGGCGATTTCATGGTGGTAAACGGTCACGTCTTCTCCGGGTCCGATCTCAAGGATTGCATAGGTGGCTGGAGACGCGTCTTCTTCCACCCTACCAACTGAACCGGGATTCACGAAGAGGGTCCCGCACACCTGCCTCGAGTAGGGATAACAGGAGTGCCCTGAAATGATGACGGAAGCATGTGTTTCCCGGGCGTGGCGGCATAGCTCCTCTTTGGGGGTATTCCTATCAACGTACCCTCCAGGCATGTCCGGTGATCCATGGGTAAGAAAAATGCTCTTTCCCCGAAGAGAGAGTCGGAGAGAAGACGGGAGTGCCCGGAAAAATCTCCGGGCGATCTTCGGTTGCGCCCTTCTCGATGCCGCTTTTAGGGTGTCCCCACCACCACCTGAAGGTGACCTCCGGTCCTTGTCCCCGGCAACACTTACTATCCCTTCCTTTCTGAGTATCCCTATCACCTCCCGTGACGCCCGGGGAGATCCAAGCGCATCACCAGCGTTCAGGATGAGGGTAGTACCACGGGAATGACTGTCATCAAGAACCTGACAGAGGGCTGAAGTAGCTCCCGCGATGTTGCTCACGAGCCCGATCCTGATCGGGCCCTCCCCTTGAGTAACAAGAGATAGGAGGAGCTTGTCACGAAGGCCATCCCAGAACTGTGTGAAAGCAAGTTCCCGCCATGTAGTAAGGGCGATCTCATGGAGCTGCTCTCTTCGTTCCTTCCGATCGCGGGCGAATGCCTCGATGCCAGGTATGAGGGTTTTGAAGTGGTCATCGTTTCCAAAGAAGGCATTGCACCGCTGCTCCTCCTCTTTGAGAAACTCCGGCAGGTATGCGATCCAGACATCGCAATCGTGGAGATCACCGAGAAGATCCTGGAGCCTCTTCAGGGTTTCGATCTCCTGCCCGATTGCATCCTTGAATAGATTCCGCCAGACTTCGAGGATATAGCGCAGCTGTTTCACCGCGATTCGGGTAGCATGGTGTTCGCTGATCTTCCCGGGATCCTCGAGTGATTCTCCAATAATAAGGAGTTCATCAATCCTGAAGCTCACGGAGAGAAAAGCCGTGGCGAAAATCTCCCGGCTGGCCTCCGGGGATCTTTGTCTCTTTCTTCCATATCGTCTGAGATAGCGCTCCAGGTCTCCAATCAGTCCATCCTTTTCCAGCTGCCAGATGGCTTTCTCAACCTTTTTCTGGAGCCGGGCCCTCTTCTGGATCTTCCTGAAGAGGATGCATTCCACACCCGGAATAAGATCCGGCTGCGGGACGGGTGAGGTTCTGCTTCCAGAATCCCCCTCCTTTTTTTTATTCCGATCGAGGTATCCCCGTGCCCTTGAAAAGAAGGACTGGAGTGATCGCACAAGGTGCCGGTATTTTATGGACAGGCTGGACCATCCCGGTCGAAAAACGATGAGAGGGGATTTTTCAGGTATCACGACAGGAAGCAGGGCCTGGTTCCCCGTCGGCTTCCCGGATTTCAGGAGAGAGAGATATTCCATGAGGAATTCAATCTGTACATCGATATCCCGAGCCTCGCCAAGTGCCCGGGCTGTCTTCCGGAGTCCGCTGCGCCATCCCCTGATTCTTTTTCCGGGAAAACAGAGGGGGAAGAGGGGTAAAGCACTCCTGAGGCGTCTCATCGCTACCCTCATCCCATGGATATGCTCAATCTCTTTTGCAGCGAGAACCCCTGGGATCTCCTTCCGAAGTGCTGTTATCTGTTTTAGAACGTATACAGTACCATACTTGCAGGAGATTTCACCTTCCGCACGGTCTCCCAGCTTCTCCATCTCTTTCTCGATCTCCCCTAAGCGGTGGGAAGTAATATGCATACTGCTTTTTGGTATTGTAATCCCTCTGGTAATTGAGGCGATGGATCATTCCCAAAGGTCGATGAAATCTGTTCCTAGCCAAAGGACGCTTTGCTAAAAAACCTTCATCCTGCTGATGCCCGCTGATACGTGATAACAGCATCCTGGAACGATCCAAATATAATGGTCCTTCCCGATCATTCCAATGATTCCATTTAGATCCAGGTGCTGCAAAACATGGTCCTCGATTGCACTCACCACCAGCACGATAGTGCACTGTTCCAGCGCGCTATAAAGCTCTTTGATGGATTCAGAGCAAGGGTAATCGATATCCCTGATTATCAATACCAACAGACAGGACCATTGCAGCTGGCATATTTAACGAGCTTGAGAACGTCCTCGCTCAAGCAGCTTTCATTCGTATTGGAGAGATTTTCCCCTAAAATTGCATATCGCAACGACATCC
>JAJRBU010000252.1 GCA_028679315.1 Methanoregulaceae archaeon | reverse complement strand
CACTGAAGTTTGCTGGCACAACAAGACCCGACCGTGCGATTGTGAATGTTACTTATACGGATGGGATGACCTACACGGTGAAGGATGAACTGGTCCCGTTCCAGAATATCAATCCCTGATTTTCCTTTTTATCGGCAATCGTGGGTGGATATCCTTTACCTGGAAGGAGGAGTCGACAATCACCTGTCAAGTGCCGACAGGAAATCACTCACTTCTGCCCGTGAACAAATCAGCAACTCTTGATGTCATACCCATAACATTCAAGATTTTGATACAGCCCCGGCAACGCTTCAGCCAGGCGGAACGAAACCTGGATCCGTAGCATCCGCAGTTTTACTTATCCCTCCAGAGGCATGGGACGATTTCCCGTAAAATTACCCAGGAAATCAGGAGACATGGAACCTGGCGTTCTATTCATGTCGTCTGGTGGGAGAGGACGTTCACCCGTGAAATTCCCATGGAATCCTGGAGGGACAGAATCAGCTCCCGTTGCTCCCTAGGTCGCATTGGGATACCCGGCGAAGGGTGCCCGTAGTACTGATGTATTCGTCACTGAATCGAGAGGGACCATACGGTAGGCAGACTGCTGTTCCATAGTGGTTGTTCCTGAATCATTCGAGGTGCACCCTGCGCTGAATATCGCAAAGAGGGTGATACATAAGAGTATGAATATCCGTTTCATCGTAGTATGCTTCTTTGATCATTTCCAGAGGGGCACAATGCCCTCCCCGGACATGACCGAGTCTTTCCTTTTAATCGTTTCTCTGTCTTTCCCTGAAATATGCCCCTGGACAGGATGATCACTCTGCACGGAGCGCCTCTATCGGGTCGAGGTTGGATGCATTCCAGGCCGGGTATACTCCTGAAAGGACGCAGGTGATAAACCCGATGGCCATCGCAAATGGCACATATACGAGGCTTGCCGGAGCGAAGAAATACTCCGTGCTGCCGACCATGGCGAGGACCACCACCCAGCCGATCGTCAGGCTTGCCACTGCCCCGATCGCTGCCCCAAGGCCTCCGAGAATGGCAGATTCGTAGATGAACATCTTCCGGACCTCGCCCTTCTGGGTCCCGATGCTCCGAAGGATCCCTATCTCCCTGATCCGCTCGGTGACTGACATCATCATCACGTTGAAGATGGAGACCGCTGCAACCAGAAGTGAGATCCCGGCAATCGCCATGACGAAGGTTGTCATTGTCCCAAGTGTCTCGGTGATGTTCTCGAGCATGCGGCTGCTATCCTGGACCGAGACCTGCTCCTCTTTCTTGTTCAATTGCTCCTCAATCTCGGTGCTGACATTCCCGGCATCATTGATATCATCGAGGATGATGTTGACCTGGCGGTACTCTCCTTCACCACCGTAGATTCCGGTGAAGAGCTTCTCGCTCCCGATGATGGCCGAATCCGTATTCAGGTCCATGGATATCCCCCGCTCCTCGATGATCCCGACGACCCGTACCGTGGTGGTAGAGCCTTCGTCCGGATCACCGATATCGATCTTGCTCCCAAGAGTCAGGTCCATACGTTCGGCAAGGGACGGTCCGATAATAACGGAACTGGTACTCTTGGGGTATGCTCCGTCGCTGAGAGTTAGGATCTCAGGTATGATATCCTGATCAAGACCATAGATGGACGCCCTCCGCTCCTCATCCCCCACCTCGATGGTGTCCGATTCGGAATAGAGGGCATACACCGTCCCGTATTTCGATGCTATCCTCTCGATATCCTTGAAATGGTCTTCAGGTATGTAGTCATCCTCATCATTCCCTCCACCGCCCGGTCCTCCCGGACCTGGCATGCCTCCCCCACCTCCTTCTCCGGATTCGGTGACAACCAGGACATTTCCCATCTCCGAGAGTTGGTCGGTAACGGAGAGCGTCATGTTCGCTCCCATCATCCCCATTGTAGCAATGGCAACGACTCCGATAACAATCCCGAGAACGGCAAGCGTTGACCGGAGAAAATGAAGCCGGATGCTCCTCATGGCTAATCTGAAGATGATATCCTTCCCTTTCATGTGATCCGCCCGTCCCTGATGACAATCTTCCTCTTCGCACATTCCGCAACAGTGGGATCATGGGTGACCATCAGGACGGTCCGCCCCTCTTCATTCAGAGTCCGGATCATCTCTATGATCTGTCCTCCGGTCACCGAGTCCAGGTTACCCGTCGGCTCATCACACAACAGGATCTGCGGGTCATTGACGAGAGCCCGAGCGATGGCCACCCGCTGCTGCTGACCTCCCGACAGTTCCGGTGGCTTGTGCTGGGCGAGCGCCGCATCGATCCCGACCATGCCGAGTAACCGGGATACATGGCCACTCTCGTCCTCCTTCCGATGTTTCATCAGATAGGGATACTCAACGTTCTCATACGCTGAAAGGAGTGGAATCAGGTTGAATTTCTGGAAGATATAGCCGATGGTATTCAGGCGGAGTCCCGTCAGTTCCCGGTCATCCATCTCCCGCGTATTCTTCCCGGCAATCAGAAGGTCCCCTGATGTGGGGCGATCGAGGCATCCCAATTGGTTCAGGAGGGTTGATTTCCCGGATCCGGAAGGGCCCATGATGGCCACGAAATCGCCGGTCCGGATCGAGAGTGATACCCTGTCAAGGGCGGTCACATCTCCGGATTTCAGGGAATATATTTTCGTAACATCCCGTAGCTCGATCAAAGGCAGATCGGTCATCCCCTTCGCCTCCGAGTTCATCTGCTGAACCGTTCACGGATTTTTTCCAGGTACCCCTTCCGCCACGCCACGACCCCTGCAATAACGGCGAGTATGATGACAAGGATTGGGATAACCGGGATCTTACTGATACCACTGCCGAATCCCATGATACCAATACCACCGCCTCCGGGGCGATCCTGCATGGATGGGGGTCCCTGTGATCCCGATTGCGATCCACCGATAGTTGTGTTCCCGAAAGTCTGCGCTGATATTTCGAACGTTTCCTGGAAGGTTTTCCCTTCCTCATCTCTGTACGAGACCACGAGCGGGATTTTTGGAAGTCCCGGCGCCATGCATGTGATCTCAAAACTGGAGAAGTCATCAGGTTCCAGTGCCCCTATCACATAAATAGGGTCAGGGTCAACTGCCCGGGCAGGCTCGCCTACCGTAACGGTGACGGACTTGGCATCTTTCAATCCCGCATTGGTGACATCCCCCCCGATCGTCATGCTGGCACCTCCGCCTGTCACCTCAATATTGTTCACCACGAGCTCTGCAGCAATCTTCCTGTCTCCAAGTGTCACCGGCAGCGTGATTGTTTCATAGTGCTGGTTCGGGCCATTCCGATAGGAGATGTTAAGGACTAGGCTGGTTACCCCCTCGGGGGTAATCCCAAATGTTGCCTGTTTCTCCTCGTCAGGTTTGAGAGTCCCGATGAACACAGCACTCTGCGATGAGGTAATACCCTCCCCTCCCGGGATTACCATGACGCTGTTCACTTCATTGTCACGGGGATTACTCACCGACAGGGTGATCGGGTCCTCTTCACCTGCCGAGAAGGTATCCGGTGATTTGACGACCGAAACCATGAGCGGGGTATCGTCAACCT
>JAJRBU010000100.1 GCA_028679315.1 Methanoregulaceae archaeon | reverse complement strand
ATAATATATCGAGAGAGCACCGAAATACCGGTCAAGGTAAGAACCGTAGTTCGTATCTGTCGCGCCGAGTGTAATCCACATCATGCCGCTGTCCCATCCCTTAATGGCCATATCGTTCCACGCAGCCTGGCTGTTCGTTTCGATGGTGGCTGTGATATTTACGGCCTTGAGATAATTTTGGATAGATACAAGCGGGTCATTCGCGAGAGCACTCGAAGTGATGAGTTTGGTGGTAAAGCCATTTTCATAGCCGGCGGCAGTTAAAAGTTGTTTGGCTTTTTCAATATTAATAGGTTGGTATCCGAGATTCGGCACGTAGCCGAACTGTTGCGGGGCGGCTAATTGCGTGGCGGGAATCCAGTACCCATAACCGAAAGCTTTGGCTATAGCTGTGTTATCGATGGAGTAGGATATTGCCTGGCGGACCTGCAACTTGGAAAGTGGAGAGGCGGGATGGATGCTATCTGGGAGAAGCACCATTGAAGCAGCGGGGCGGGTTTCAACCTTGTAGCCTTTTGAAGCTAGGTCGGCGGTATTGGCATCTGAAGATGAAGCCAGAACGTCTGCCTGGCCAGCCAGGAATGTCATCTGGGCTGTCGTAGCGTCAGCGATAACGATAAATTTAACGCCATCGAGGAATGGCCGGCCGCCCCAGTAATCTTCAAAACGGACGTAATCAACGGATGTATCGGGCACAAAACTGGATAATTTATAAGGCCCAGTACCGACAGCGTGTGTTTTAGCCCATTCCGCGCCGTTAGCCTTGAAAGCCGTAGGAGAAATCATCAAGCCTGTGGTGCCTTCCAGACCGTTGAGTATGGTGTTCATGTAAGATTTAAGATTAATGCGAATGGTGTAGTCATCGACCACATCGATACCGGACCAGGTGGCCGTAGTTGACACATTGGCAGAAAGCATCCTGTCAAGGTTCCATTTGGCGGCTGCCGCATTAAATGGAGTCCCATCGTGGAATTTGACGTTTTTTCTAAGGTTAAAAGTAATAGATGATTTATTCTCAGCCGTTGTCCATGATTCCGCAAGTACGCCGTGAGGAACGCCGCCGTTATCAAAAACGATAATCGATTCCAGACAGGGTATAAAGGCCATGATGGAACCGAAGAATAGTCTTACTTGTAACGGGTCGCCAAGGGCCTGCGGGGAGTTAACGGTAATGATTCTTAGCGTGCCGCCATATTGCTGAGCAGCGGTCGTGGTGGTGGCAGGCGTTGTAACTGGCTTTGTTGTTGTGGAAGTCGCTGCCGTTGTGGGTATTGTTGTAGCAGCCGACGGTGGTGTTGTTGTTTTGGGGCTGCAAGCTCCAAGTATAACTGCAAGTAACATAATTGCGACAAAAATTCCGATTGCGTTTTTCTTCATTTTTACCTCTCTTGTTTAAAAATAATATTTCAGTTACGCCCAAATATTTTATCGCAACAGGTACAAAAAAGTCAACTAATTATACAAATATTGTTAAAATGTAAAATTGACAGTGTTTTTCATTCTGTGTTAAATTGGTTCAGGCAGATTTGAAAATCCAAGCCGCTCGATAATAAAAATGGCTACATATATAATTCGCAGGTTAATATTGGCACTGATAGTACTTATTATTATTACCTTGCTGGTTTTTTTCGTGATACGTTATTTACCCGGTGACCCCATACTACTTTACATGTCCCGCCAGGAGCAGCAGACGCTCACCCAGGAGCAAATCCTGGCGGCAAAACACCAGTTCGGGTTGGATAAACCAATGGTGGTACAATACTTCGATTGGATAAATGGCATTTTAAAGGGTGAATTCGGTGAATCATTATTCTATTCTGAAAGTGTTGGAACACTATTAGCGCGGCGCATTCCGGTGACTCTCAATCTGGGGATACCCGCTTTTATCATTGGAAGTATCCTCGGGATCACGGCGGGAGTACTTTCTGCCCTCCGGCGGGGGAGAGTGCTGGACTCAGTGATGGCGATTTTTTCATATATGGGTATAGCCGTACCGATTTTTTGGCTTGGTGTGCTCCTGATATACGCTTTCGGGCTAAGACTGCATCTGCTACCCATGTTCGGGTATATTGCCCCGTCGGAAGATTTAGTGCAAAATATCAAACATCTAATCCTGCCGGTGGTTTGTCTGGCGGTAACACCTTTGGCATCTATAGCGCGGCAGTCAAGATCCAGCATGCTGGAGATAATCCGGCAGGACTATATCAGGACTGCATGGTCAAAGGGACTGACGGAACGTAATGTTGTAATGAGACATGCTCTGAAGAACGGCCTTATTCCGGTAGTCACGCTCATGGGAATTTCTCTCAGTTATATCCTGGGCGGTTCGGTCTTCATCGAGACGGTTTTTAGTATTCCGGGTATGGGGTCGCTTTCCGTGCAGGCTCTGCTTAGCAAGGATTATTCTATTATCCAGGCAGTAACTTTGTTGATTGCATCAATGATAGTTGTGGTTAACCTGCTGGTTGACCTGACTTACGGTTGGCTCGACCCGAGGATACGTTATAGTTAGAAACGATGAGTTATGACTGAAGCAAATGGCGTTATTACCCAGACAAATCCGAGGTCCGGTCATACCATGCGTGTTATGCTCGGGCGCAAGGTTGTTGTCTTCGGTATGGTCGTTGTTCTGGCTTTCGTTATCGTCGCCATCTTCGCCCCGTTGATAGCGCCGTACGACCCGTATGCACAGAACCTTGATGCGGTTCGGCAGCAGCCTTCTACCTCCTATCTGCTGGGGACGGA
>JAJRBU010000232.1 GCA_028679315.1 Methanoregulaceae archaeon | reverse complement strand
TGCTCCGTTCATGGGCAGTACCGAAAGGGATCCCGGAAAAGCCCGGGGTACGGCACCTTGCGGTGGAGACAGAGGATCACCCCCTTGAGTATGCGACGTTTGAGGGGACCATACCGGAAGGGGAGTATGGTGCCGGAGCGGTGAAGATCTGGGACTCGGGGGTCTTTGAGCCGCTCATCTGGGAGAAGGACAAGATCGAGATTGTGGTGAGAGGAGACCGCCTTGCCGGCCGCTATGTCCTGGTACGGTTCAGGAGAGCAGGGGAGAAGGACTGGCTTCTCTTCAGGGCAAAGGAATGAAACGGGGATCTCGCCTCTCTTGTGTCCAACGGTACTGTAAGAGTGGGGGTCATGTCTCTCCCCTTCTTCCTTCTCGTATTTTCTAAATCCTCTAATAGTGGCTTTTCAAGCGAAAAAAGCCTTATAATCGCTTATTTTATGAAACCTTCATGGAAGTGTTCTAGCGGAGTTTCTCAGGAGAGATCGGTCAGAACCACTGCCCTCAGTAAGCCTTGAACAGAAACGCGATAAAGAGGAGATTTTTTAAGGCTTTAAAACACACTAAATCAAAAATAATTCGATTTTAAAGGATTTCTCCATAACAGTGGACACAATTTCCACTGGAATGCTCCCCGGTCCTGAAAAAACCGGAAAAAGAAGCCCGTATGGGGCTTTGTTTGGGGCAAATAAACGGGGTGGGAATGATTGTTCTGGAAGGTGAATCTGGATTACCCTATCAGACAGTTAAAAATGAATTTGATAGCAGGATTGCCTGAACAATCCTCCAAAAAATTGCAGCGGGAAAAAGACCTCCGTTATTTTCCACCTTTTAGTACCTTTGAACCACGGAGCATCGAGATCCGCCCGGTCCTCACGAGCTCCTTGACCCCGTACTGACGGAGGAGTTTTTCGAATGCATCGATCTTTTCTGTGTCACCAGTGATCGAGAGGATGATGGTTTTTGCAGCCACGTCAATGATCTGGGCACGGAAGATGGTGGCAAGCTGCATGATCTCGGCCCGGCTCGTGCCCGGCTCCGCATTCACCTTGATCAGGGCAAGTTCCCGCTCAACGCGTTCGTTATCGGTGAGATCAGAGACCTTGATGACATCGATCAGCTTGTTGAGCTGTTTCATCACCTGCTCTATCCCTGCATCATCCCCGATGCAGACGATGGTGATCCGGCTCATGCCCGGCTCTTCACAAATCCCCACCGCAAGACTCTCGATATTGTAGCCTCGGCGGGAGAACAATCCTGTGACCCGTGAGAGCACACCTGCCTTGTTCTCGACAAGGACCGAGAGGGTATGCGGTTTCATCCCTGCTGCCCCCCGATCATCTCGTTGATCGCAGCCCCGGCGGGGACCATGGGAAACACGTTCTCCTCCCGTTCAACCCTGAAGTCCAGCACGAACGGGCCATCGGTCTCGATCGCCGCTTTCAGGGCCGGCACCACCTCTTCGCACGAATCCACCCGGATGCCGTCCACTCCATAGGCATTTGCCACTTTCACGAAATCGACCGACGGAAGTTCGGTGAACGAGTACCTCCGGTTATGGAAGAGTTCCTGCCACTGCCGCACCATTCCAAGGAACCGGTTGTTCAGGATCGCGACCTTGACGGGAATATTGTTCGAGGCTACGGTTGAGAGTTCCTGGATATTCATCTGGAAACTGCCGTCTCCTGCAATATCGAAGACGACCTGGTCAGGGCAGGCGAAGTGGGCACCGATGGCTGCCGGGAATCCATACCCCATCGTCCCCAGTCCACCGGAGGTGATCCAGGTCCGCGGTTTCCTGAAACAGAAGTACTGGGCGGTCCACATCTGGTTCTGGCCGACCTCGCTGACGATGATCCCCTCCCCTTTCAGAAGTCCGGAGAGCTGCTCGACCACGTACTGCGGGCGGAGCGAGTTGTCAGAGACATACTGGAGGGGGTGTTTCTCTTTCCACCCACTGATCCTGGCGAGCCATCGATCGTAGGACTTCTTCTTCTGGAGCTTCGCGAGCATATCCTGCAGCACCGATCTCACGTCCCCGACAATCGGGACATCGACTTTCTTGTTCTTCCCGATCTCTGCGGGATCGATGTCGATGTGGATAATGCGGGCATGGGAGGCAAAACTGTCCAGCTTCCCGGTAACACGGTCATCGAAGCGTGCCCCGATTGCAATCAGCAGGTCCGATTCGGTGACGGCATAATTTGCCGAACGGGTACCATGCATCCCGAGCATCCCAAGGTTGAGCGGATGGTCGCAGGGGATTGCCCCAAGCCCCATCAGGGTGGTGGTAACCGGGATCACCAGGGTCTCGGCAAGACGCACCAGTTCTTCCGAAGCATCCGATGCAATGACTCCCCCGCCTGCGTAGATGACAGGTTGTTCGGCTTCAAGGATCATCTCGAGTGCTTTGTCGATCTGTTTGGCATGGCCCCTGAGTGTCGGCTGGTAGCCCCTGAGCGTCACCGGTTCTGATCCCGGATGCTCATACTCGATCGATTTCATACTCACGTCTTTCGGGATATCGATCAGGACCGGTCCTTTCCTCCCGGTTCCGGCGATGTAGAATGCTTCCCTGAGCATCCTCCCGAGATCCTCGGTCCGTTTCACGAGGTAATTATGCTTCGTGATCGGTAACGTGATCCCGGTTATGTCCGATTCCTGGAACGCGTCATTCCCAAGGAGACTTGTCGGAACCTGGCCGGTGATTGCGACGATAGGAACCGAGTCCATGTAGGCCGTAGCGATCCCGGTTACCAGGTTGCAGGCACCAGGGCCGGACGTGGCAAGGCATACACCAACACGGCCGCTGGCACGGGCGAAGCCGTCAGCGGCATGTGCTGCTGCCTGTTCATGCCGTACAAGGATGTGCCGCAATGACGAGTCGTAGAGTTCATCATATATCGGCAACACCACACCGCCAGGGTAGCCGAAAATGGTACCGACTCCCTCGCGCTGCAGCCCTTCAACCAGGATTTTTGCTCCGGTCTTCATGTTCTTCCCTCAACAATCGGTTCATGCCGGCGACCACCGCTTCCACGCTTGCCATGATAATATCGGTGCGAGCGCCGCGAGACGTAATTATCTTCCCGTCTTTACTTAATCTTACCGTCACGTCCACGAGCGCATCAGTCCCGCCGTGGATTGCGTCGACATGATACTCTTCAAGCGAAATATCGCCCACCGCTGCGACTGATTTCCGCAATGCCTCCATCGCTGCATCGACCGGCCCTGTCCCGGTGGATGCACTGGTGACCTCCTCGTCCTTGACAAGAAGAGTGACCGATGCCGTCGGAATGACATTGCTCCCGGATACGACCGTAAACTGCTTCATTTTGAGTACCGGCTTGCATTCTATCGCCATCACGGCTTCAGCAACAGCCATGAGGTCGGTATCAGTGACCCTCATCCCCTTGTCTCCAAGATCTTTTATGCGGCTGAGGATCTCTTTCAGCTGCTTCTCATCCGGATGATAATGGAGTTCCGAGAGGGCTGCCTCCACCGATGCAGAACCAGAGTGCTTTCCGAGCATGATGCGGCGTTTTCTCCCTATCCTCTCCGGGGGAACCGGTTCATAGGTGCTCGGTTCCTTCAGTACTCCATGCGCATGGATCCCGCTCTCATGGGTAAAGGCCATCTCGCCCACGATCGCCTTGTTCGTGGGGAGCGGGACCCCGGTAAGCCGCGACACGAGCACAGCCAGGGGGTAGATCTCTGCCGTCCTGATCCCTGTCCTGTAATTATAAAGGATTTCTAGGGCCATGACGAGCTCCTCAAACGGGGTGTTCCCTGCCCGTTCTCCGAGTCCGTTGATGGTGACATGGGCACACGATGCACCTGCATGGAGCGCTGCCATCGTATTTGCCATGGCCATCCCGAGGTCATCATGGCAATGGATAGAGAGCGGGGCGAGGCAGAGGGGAGGGATGATCTCTGCAACCCTGCCGGGAGTGAGGAGGCCGACGGTATCGCAGAAGCAGAGCCGGTCGGCACCATGATCAAGGCCCCCGGAATAGATTGATCGCAGAAATGCGGGATCGGCACGGGATGCGTCCTCTCCGGAGAGCTCCACGATGAGGCCTCTCTCCTTTGCATAGGTGACGGCGTCCATCGCCATCACGTAGACCTCGTCACGGTTCTTCCGGAGCTTCTTCTCGATATGGAGATCGCTCACCGGAACAACGAGATGCACCGAATCGGCACCGTAATCAGCGGCATAATCAATATCAAGAGGTACCGCACGGACGTAGGTGCAGATCTCTGCAGAAAGCCCTGCATCCGATATGATACGGAGGGCCTGGCGTTCACCTTCAGAGGCAACAGCGGATCCTGCTTCGATGACATGGACACCGATCTCCGAGAGGCGCGTTGCAATCTCAAGTTTCTCAACCGGTTTCAACGAGACACCGGGTGTCTGTTCCCCGTCCCGTAGCGTGGTATCAAAAAAGCGTATTACTTCAGGGAATAAAACGATCTGTCATGGATAATCCACCACATGTATAATGTTGCAGCAACCCCCTCATTAACATATCGGACGAAGAAAAGGGATTTTTAGAGAAAAGAATCATAATATTGTATCCTTTTTAATCTTCCCTCCAAAAACAGGAGGATTCCCGGTGAATAAAGATATCGGAAAAAAAAATTATGCCTGGACCGGGACTGCACTCTCAATCGTCTGGTCTTCTCCGGCATCGTACAACAGGGCAAGATACCGTGCCTGGAAGATCGAGAGCAGAGGGAGCAGTACAAGGTAGATAAGCCAGCCGATATACGGGATAGCCATAATAAGGGCTAATATGATGCCAAAGATCATGACCACAACAAGGAGGATGATCAACGCAAGGATATAGCTCCCCCAGCCAATCTTCCTGATCGTCTCAAGAATTGCCGAGAAGTTGAATGCCTCGCCGAACCGTTCTTTCCTTGCCATTCGTATAATGCCGATATAGGCGACGATACTGATAAGAATTGCAAGGATGACCGCGATGAGAAGGCCGACCAAAAAAGAGGTTATGAGAGGCATGAGAAGATCAGGATTTGATGCAAAGTAGTCTGGATTCCCGCTCATGGCAGCCTGCTGCATGGCTGAGAAGAGAGCCCATCCTCCGAATGCGAGCAGCACCGCGATGACAGGGAGCATGTAGACAATCCATGCAGCGATCAGCTTCAGCCCGTCAATGAAGAGTTTCCCCCAGTGTTCGAGTTCAGGGGCAGGTTTGGTGCCACGGTAGATCTCCATCACGTATCCGAGTATCAGGGGGAATATGATGGTTGAGAGAACCAGAAGGATCCACTTGGTCCATTTCCCCCAGACGGCTTCTCTTGCATACTCAATTGATTCGCCGATCATTGAACCGTATTCCATTGAATCTCACCTTTTACATGATAGCATACAAGGTGCTTAAAAATATACCATAGATCCGGAACTACAACACCATGATGCTCCTGTCAGCCCATAGGTATTCTGTTCCTGGACGGGTCAAACGCGCATTATGTGGGCTACAATTTCTCTCCCGGTTTTCCGGGAGATTTAAAAAATTACGGAATCCTAGTGCCTGAAGTACCGGATACCGGTGAAGACCATCGCCATATTCAGGTTGTTTGCCGCTGCGATCACCTCGGCATCCCGGATCGATCCCCCCGGCTGGACCAGTGCCGTTGCGCCGGCTGCAGCCGCAATCTCGAGCGTATCCGGGAAGGGGAGGAATGCATCGGAAGCTACGACCGATCCCTCGAGCGAGAAGAGGGATTTGTCGATCGCGATCTTTGCCGAATCCACGCGGCTCATCTGCCCTGCACCGATCCCAAGTATCTTTTTGGGGCCGGCAAAGACGATCGCATTGCTGCGGGTGTGCTTGCAGACCTTCCAGCCCAGTTGCATTGCCCTGAGCTCGGCTGGCGTTGCATCGCGATCAGTGACAACCTGCCAGTGCTCACGGTAGGGTGGGGTCTCCTGCATAAGGATGCCCCCGTTAATGGTACGGAACTCCCTGTCCCCTGCTGGCCGAGGCAGAATAACTACCCGCATATTCTCCTTCCGGTGCATGGTATCGAGAGCATCGCGGGTGAATCCCGGGGCAGCAGCCACTTCCACGAAGGTTGAGCAGATCTCTTCAGCGAGGGGAAGGTCCACCTCCCGGTTTATTGCCACCACTCCTCCGTACGCTGATACCGGGTCCACGTCCTTTGCCCCACGATACGCCTCCAGCACCGTTTCTCCCAGGGAAACTCCGCACGGGTTGTTGTGCTTGACGATGACCGCAGCAGGATCCTCAAATTCCCCGAGGAGGCCTGCAGCCGCGTTCAGATCGAGATAGTTATTGTAGGACATCTGCTTTCCCTGGAGCGGTGCAACAGCAGCGATTCCTGACTCACCGTACACTACCCCTTTCTGATGAGGATTCTCACCGTACCGGAGCAGTCGCCCGTTCCTGAACTGGAGCGTGATGATCGGAGCGAAATCTGCTCCTGATGACTGGAAATAATTGCTGATGGCAGCATCATAGGCTGCAGTCCGGGCAAACGCTTTTCTGGCCAGTATAAACCGTTGTTCGGGAGAAAATCCTCCTTTTTTAATGGTATCGGCAACAAGGGGATAATCAGCCGGATCCGTGATCACCGCGACATCCCGGTAGTTTTTGGCCGCGGCACGGATCATGGCAGGGCCCCCCACGTCGATATACTCTACCAGCTTGTCAAGTTCCGGCACTGTTCGGGCCATCTCCTCGAACGGGTACAGGTTCGCCACAAGGAGATCAATCGGGGAGATGCCATGTTCGGCCATTGTTGCGTCATCGATACCCCTCCTTCCGAGCAGACCGCCGTGCACTTTCGGATGAAGGGTCTTGACCCGCCCGTCCATCATCTCGGTTGAGCCGGTGTATGCCGAGACCTCGGTGAAATCGATCCCGGCTTCTTTCAGAACCGTGCCGGTACCCCCTGATGAGAGGATCTTCACCCCTGCTGAATCGAGTGTCTTTGCCAGCTCCACGATGCCCCGCTTATCCCAGACAGAAAGGAGTGCCCACTTCATGGAGAGGGTATTATGAGATAATCAGATATGATTGTGATGGAGCGATGCAGATTCCTGCAACGGGATACAGTCGTTCTGGTTCAGACGTTGCACTAATAATAATGATTTTATAGAACTACAATGCAATAGTTATCCTGATCGTCCTATGGTTCAAGATGCAGAGGAGGAATCTAATGGGTTGGATTTGGAAAAGAATGAATTATCAGCCTCCGATTCACCCTCCCCCTCCTTTGAGGATCTGCAGTGTGACTATCATGAACTGAATGATCGGTTCCTGCGGCTTGCTGCCGATTTCGAGAATTTCAGGAAGAGAACAGCCCGTGAGATGGAGGCACAGGCCAGATTTTCAATCGAAAATTTTGCAATCGAACTCCTTGAAGTTGCCGACAATTTTGAACGGGCACTGAAATCAGATGATGCAAAGTCCCGCGAGGGACTGGAACAGATACAAAAACTCTTCAGGACGATTCTCGAACGGCATGGGATACACTCCATTGAATCTGTGGGAACGAAGTTCGATCCCGCGTGCCATGAAGCGGTGGTTTCCATCCCCTCTGACAGCGAGGAAGGGACTGTTGTTGAGGAGTTCACTTGCGGCTACCGGATGCATGAGCGGGTGATCCGCTGCGCAAAAGTTGCTGTATCGAAAGGAAAAGAAGGTGTCTGAAATGGCAAAGGAAAAAGTGCTTGGTATTGATCTTGGAACAACGTTCTCCTGCATGGCGATCATGGAAGCAGGGACCCCTGTGGTGATCCCAAATGCGGAAGGGGGTCGTACACTCCCGTCAGTGGTCGCTTTTACCAAGGACGGCGAACGGCTTGTTGGGAGCCTTGCACGGCGACAAGCAATTACGAATCCCACGCGGACCATCCAGTCCATCAAGAGAAAGATGGGCTCTACGGAGAGGATAAAAATCGACGACAAGTCCTATTCCCCACAGGAAATCTCGGCGATGATCCTCCAGAAACTAAAGGTGGATGCCGAGGCCTATCTCGGTGAGAAGATCACGAAGGCCGTCATTACGGTCCCTGCCTATTTCAATGATGCCCAGCGTCAGGCGACCAAGGATGCCGGGAAGATTGCAGGCCTCGATGTGCTCCGCATCATCAACGAACCGACGGCAAGTGCCCTCGCATACGGTGTCGACAAGGAGAAGGATGCAACCGTGCTCGTCTATGACCTTGGCGGCGGGACTTTTGATGTCTCGATCCTGACCCTCGGTGACGGCGTTTTCGAGGTCAAGGCTACCTCGGGGAACAACTTCCTTGGCGGAGATGACTTTGACAAGCGGATCATGGACTATCTGGTCGAAGAGTTCAGGAAGAAGGAGGGAATTGATCTTCGGACCGACCCGATTGCCATGCAGCGGTTGCGGGATGCGTCAGAGAACGCCAAGATCGAGCTCTCCCAGAAGCTGAAGACCAACATCAACCTTCCCTACATCACGACCGGCCCGACCGGCCCGAAGTTCCTGGATCTCGATCTCTCGAGGGCGAAGCTCGAGCAGCTGATCGGAGACCTTGTAGAATCAACCGTCCAGCCGGTCCGGCAGGCCCTTGCCGACTCAAAGATGAAACCCGAGGATATTCATCATGTCCTGCTGGTGGGAGGGTCTACCCGTGTCCCCCTCGTCCAGGAGACCATCAAAAAGATCCTCCACAAGGAACCGGACAAAGGGATCAACCCCGACGAGTGTGTTGCACTTGGTGCAGCCATCCAGGGTGCCGTCCTTACCGGAGAGGCCAAGGATATTGTCCTGCTCGATGTCACACCGCTCACTCTTGGGATCGAGACGCTCGGCGGTATCGCCACCAAGCTGATCGAGCGGAATACCACCATCCCAACGAGGAAAAGCCAGATCTTTTCAACGGCAGCCGATGGGCAGACCAGTGTCGAGATCCATGTTGTCCAGGGTGAACGTGCCCTTGCAAAGGATAATTTCACGCTGGGAAGGTTCCAGCTCTCCGGTATCCCTCCCGCACCCCGTGGAATTCCCCAGATAGAGGTGACGTTCGATATCGATGCCAACGGTATCATCCATGTATCGGCAAAGGATCTCGGGAGCGGGAATGAGCAGGCAATCACCATCAAGGGGGACCGGAAGCTCTCCGAAGATGAGATCAAGCGGATGGTGAACGAGTCCAAGTCATTCGAGGAGGAGGACAAGAAGAAGAAGGAGGAGATCGAGCTCCGAAACCTGGCGGACAGCGCAGTCTTCAATGCCGAGAAGATGATCAAGGACAGCGGGGACTCGATGGAGCCGGCTGACCGGGAGAAGATCCAGGCAGGGATTGAATCGGTCCGCTCTGCGCTCCAGTCTGACAATTCAGACGAGATTAAAAAGCAGATGGAAGTGCTCACCGAAGCGGTCTACACAGTCACCACCAAGATCTACCAGAAGGTGCAGGCTGAGCGGCAGGCAGCGGAGGCGGCAGGGGGAGGAAAAGGCGGAAAGGAGAAAGACGATACCGTGGTCGATGCCGATTATAGCATGAAAGACGAGTGAGCCCGATGGCCGGGGACTATTACGAGATCCTGGGCATCCCAAGGACCGCTGATGAGAAGGAGATAAAAAAAGCGTACCGGTCCCTTGCCCGGAAGTATCATCCGGACGTCTGCAAGGAAGAGGGGGCAGAAGAGCGGTTCAAGAAGATCAACGAGGCATACAGCGTCCTTTCCGATGCCCAGAAACGGGCGCAGTATGACCACATCGGGCACGAAAGTTATACCAGTGCCTCAAAAGGCTCCTATACTGGCGGAGGGGGATTCGGAGGATTTTCAGCGGATTTTTCCGGATTTGGCGATATTTTCGACTTCTTCGGTGGAGGATTCGGTGGCCAGCGCCCATCAGGCCCGCGCCCGGGCGCTGACCTGATGATGAACCTCTGGATCACGCTCGAAGATGCAGTCTTTGGAACCGAGCGGGAGATCGAGGTCTCGCATGCTGAACCCTGTTCTGCCTGTGACGGGACAGGGAGCAGCACAAAAAAGCGTATCTCCTGCCCCCATTGTAAAGGGAGCGGGCAGCTGCGGCAGATGAGCCAGAGCATCTTCGGCCAGTTTGTCAGGATGACCCCCTGCCCTGAATGCCGCGGCCTTGGAAAGATTCCCGAATCCCGTTGTCCCGATTGCAGAGGGGCAGGGATCAGCCAGGTGAAGCGGAAAGTCACGGTTCGGATTCCTGCCGGTATCGATACAGGGATGCGGCTCAGGCTGGAAGGATATGGGGAGGCGGGAGATCCAGGGGCGCAAAACGGCGACCTCTTCATCGAGGTCTCTGTGAGGCCCAACGACCGGTTCGTCCGTCATGGTGACCATCTCGAGACGGTTGCGGAGATCACGCCTGCCCAGGCTGTCATGGGATCTGAAATTGAGATTGAAACCATCGGCAAAAAGAAGGTCGCCCTCACCATTCCGCCGGGAATCCAGCATGATACCGCCCTGAAGATCCCGGGCGAAGGGGTGCGGCGTCGCGGGAGGCCCGGCGATCTGCTGATACGCGTCAAAGTCCGGATTCCGCGGCAGATCCCGCCAGAAGCAAAGGATCTGTACGAGAAGCTCCTCGAGATCGAGGGTTCAAAATCCGGTCACAAAAAGGGATTTTTTTCAGGATTCATGGGCAAGGGCTGATTCACTTTTCAGTACTCTCTTCACTTTTCCTTTTCCAAAGGAACGCCTCTGCCACCAGGTTTATTCTCACGGATCGCCACAGTACTGGGTCGTGAAACTGATCGTTGAGCTCTCTGGGGAACACCCGGATCTTCCCTTTGCCGAGCTTGAAGTGGTGGGAACGATCATCGATAAAAGAGCCCAGGTTGCAGTTGTGGAGAGCAGGGACCCCCGGGCAACCCGGCGGCTTGCAATGGCCCATACAGTGCTTGAATATCTTGGAGATTCTCCTGCTGACCCTGATACATTCACCGCGATGGTCAGGGACCTCGGGATCACCGCAGAAGGGCCTTTTGCAGCACGGGTCAGGAAAATGGCAGGGTCTGCAATGCAGGTCACGGTCCCTGATCTTGAACGGCGTATTGGATCGATTATCAGGGGGGAAGTCGACCTGGGGAACCCCGCATGTGAGTACCGGGCGATCCTTTCCGGAGACCGCTGCTATTTTGGGAAGGTGATCTTCACTGGGGACCGGCCGTCCTACGAGCTGCGCAGACCAGGTACCCGGACCTTCTTCCATCCCGGGGTGATGATGCCCCGCCTGGCAAGGACACTGGTCAACATCTCTCTTGTTGCGCCCGGAGAGCTCCTCCTCGACCCATTCTGCGGCACCGGGGGTATCGTGCTCGAAGCGATCCTTATAGGTGCGAGGGGGATAGGTAGCGACATCGATCCGGTCATGGTCTCCGGCAGCCGGAACAATGTACAGGCGGCAGAATTTGTTCAGGCTGATACGGGGTGTCTCCCATTCAGCGATGCAAGCATCGACGCGGTCGTCACCGATCTGCCCTACGGACAATCTGTCTCGATCGTTGCAGGGAGCCTGGATGATCTGTATCATGATGCCCTCTCCGAGATCAGACGGATCCTTATGCCCGGCAGGAGGGCAATCGTGGTAACCCACCAGGATATTTCCCGGCAAGCCGCTGGGATCTTCTCAGTCCGGGCATGCTACGCCCAGCGGGTGCACAAGAGCCTGACACGGAGGATCCTGGTCCTTGAACGATAAAAGAGAGGGGCTCTTCCCGATAAAAGATAAATCCGTGCCAGACAAGATCTTTTCCATCATATTTATGGAACCGATGACCATTTCACGAATCCCCGGGAAATGCCTGGGACCACGTCCCCTGGACAGATAACTGCCAAAAAAGAGCGATCACATGGAGATGAGCACCCTTCGCACCTGCTGCCGTTCCGATGCCGGAATCCGGATGGGAAACGAGGACGCATGCGGAATACGGCGTTTCAGCCACCCCCAGGGGAGTGTTGTCCTGCTTGCAGTTGCCGACGGTCTTGGTGGACACCCTGCAGGGGAGGTGGCAAGCGCGCTGGCCGTGGATACCATCATGAAGGTGACAGAAGAGCGGCTCGCCCTCCTGGACGATCTCGGGATTGAACCATTGAAAAGGCTGCTTGAATTTGCCTTCATGGAGGCAAATAACGTGGTCATTGCTACTGGTGAACGTGATGAACGATCCCGCGGGCTTGGCACCACCCTCGTGGCTGCACTGGTGACTGAAGGGGACACCTGCATCGTGGGAAATGTCGGCGATTCCCGTGCTTACCTTGTTTCCCGGAGGCTGCGCCGGATCACCCGTGATCACTCAAGGGTCCAGGAGCTGGTTGATGAGGGGATTCTCACCCCTGCCGAGGCGGAATGCCATCCCATGAGACATATCGTCACCAGGATTATCGGGAGGAGAGGGGAGATGCCTGATATTACAACATGCCGGCTCGATGGATCCCGCCTCCTTCTCTGCTCTGATGGACTCCTGGATGGAATGGGGGAGCCGGATATCCTCATGGTCATGCGTGGGGCAGGGATACCGGGAGTCTGCGATATACTTGTTGAGAAAGCGAGGGAGAGGAGCCACGACAATGTCACCGTTGTTGTGGCTGAACGGGCCGGCAGAAATGGCTGGTAAAAAGTGGTCGGATTTATTTCTTGGATCCCGGAGCGGCCGTGACAATCTCCACGGCATGCACCATCTGGGTGAGCATCTCGGCAGGGAATCCCATGACCATCTCGCCATCTTC
>JAJRBU010000149.1 GCA_028679315.1 Methanoregulaceae archaeon | reverse complement strand
GGGCAGTACACAGCGGAGAGTGAGCCGCAGGGATCGAGATATACCCGTGGCCAACGGGTGTCTGCAAAAATGGTGAGAAACCTTCCCCCAAAGCGGTAGGTAAATCGTTCTTCGCCGGATTCCAGTCCATCACCGATACCGGGTACGGTTCGGGAATCATTTTCAGCCAGCAGCCTGCCTGCCTCATCGATTGCATATCCAAGGATCCATCCGGCGACCTGCCCGTTCTCATCAGAAATCCTGATCACAGGAAGGGTAGGGTGACACCCTAACAACCAATCTCCTATGCTCTCTGAAATCCACGATTCTGGAATATTGGTCCTGGTTTTACCAAGAATGAACTGCCCGGGAAGATCCGGTATGCTGGATGTTCTCCTCATATTCACCCCCCCATATTTCACAAAATTCTGATACCTTTTAACCTATCCGGCCATTGGATATAAAATGGTGAGGATCCCTTCCGCATATTCACCCATAAGGGCTGGTAATTGATAGATCCTTGATAAATCCTCTCATGGTGGGATAAGTGAGAACAATCTTTTATTCGGGAATAACGTCTGTTTACTGCATCATATTTTTCAAGGTAGCTCCCCCTCTCACTTACACTCGCCCTACCCTATCCTTCATTAACTCTGGAACCTGATAATCCACGGATATCTATGGAACAAATTGACATCGTCGATGTTCCCCCCCAGACAGTTGTGGGAATAACAAGGACCGGGACTTACCAGATGATACCAACACTCCTCATGCAACTCTACGAGTTTATTGTCGAGAAGAAGCTTGGTATCACCGGGATGCCGACATTTGTCTGCCATGAAACCTCGCCGGATTGCGTGAGGGAGGCAAACGAGAAGGGCACTGCGATTGTTGAGGTCGTATGGCCGGTGACTGGAAATGTCAAGGGCAGCGGGGAGATCAAGGCATATACCCTGCCAGGGGGAAGGATGGTGCGGACCCTGCACCGTGGACCCTACGAGACCTGCGAATCGACTTACCTGGCGCTCTTCTCATGGATAGAGGAACACCACCTCATAATCGCAGGTCCGATCCGCGAGGCCTATCCTAACGATCCGAGGGAGGTCCCCCCTGATGAAATACTTACCGAGATACTGGTGCCGATAGAGTGAATGAACCCTGGAGGGTATAGAAAGGACTAAGAGATACGCCTTTACCTGTTATTCTCTGGATGCAATCCGATGATTTCCTCCTCTTTTAAAGCTGGTTGATTCCTCCTCATGTATCTGGTAGATCATCCCACGCAAGCCCGATACTATTTAAAAAAGGTTCTGGGAGAGTGACAATACTGTCCTTTGCCCTGAGAGGGCGTGACGATTGCGATGTATTTCATAGGACTGGTGAAGTTTACAAAGAAGCAGACAAAGGACGTGGTTGCCGCGAACCTGAAACGAATAGAACAAGAGACAAAGGAGGGAATCAAAGTCCATGGTATCTACCGACCGGTATCATCTGGATACAAGACCTGAGAAATCAGGAGAACTATCTTATCCCTGCATACCGGGTGCGTGCAGTCAAAAAAGTGTGAAACAACCAGTTCCAACAAAGCATCATTGCGATATCGTTCACGACACCTTTCTCCCCTAGTAGTCCACGAGATCCAGTTCCCTCACCATCCTGACCAGCACGATGAATGCTGCTGCCTCAAGAGGGTCATCAAACCGCTTGATCTCCTCACCGTTGTATTCTCCCAGCATCTGTACCAGGTGGTGGCCGTATTTCTGGTCCTGGATCTTTAACGGTCGTGTGGCTCTCTTCCATCGTTCTGCAATGGTCCTGATATCGGCTGCAGTAATCATATGTTCAGATCAGGCATCCAGCAGGGTATCAGGGATCACCGTGTGAAGGGTGAAAGTCTTCTTCAGTACCGCTGAAGACCATCCTTCACCAAAGGAGCGGTCCGGCCGGAATCTATACCCCCGGACTCTGGCATAAAGGGGATGACCCCCCAGTATATGCTGGTCTCCACGGATACTGAATTCACCGCCCCTCAATGCGACCTTCTGCTGAGGGAGACCCTGCACAGGATACTTCCTGTAAAGGATGATGGATCAGCACTGTTCCCCCCGCCTCCTATACAGCATACTCCATGGATATTGCCTCAACAAGAAATCTGTTATATGCTCACGCCAAGCTGACCTGTACGAATACAATAAGAACGGGATAGTGTAGTGTATGAAGAAGATAGCGTTATTAGGAGTAGTTCTGCTCGTTATTGCCGTAACCGCCCTTACTACTGCTTCGGCAAGCGAGGAGACGTTTGCGGAAGATTATATCGCGAATTATATCCGGATGTTCGGGCAGGACAAGTATGATATGAAGGCCATCCCACTTACCGGGGAGATGTACACGGCGGACTACATCGAGATGTTCGGGGAAGATACGTATGCGATGAAGATAACCCCCCTCGATGCGGATTCGTATGCAGCGGGCTATATCAGGATGTTTGGGGAGGAGAAGTATGCCCTGCATAACAACATGGTCCCTGCTGTGGTAGCCCCCACTCCAGATCCTACCCCTGAACTCCCCCCGCAGCCAAGGCCAACCCCGCTTCCCGACGGCTACTGGGACTCGTTCCTCCCTGTGAGGGATGCGGTGTGGAATAATGTTCCCTCATTCTCCTGGCTTTATTCGTGAAAGGGCACCTGATGTCCGACTCTCTTTTTTTCCTGGAACTGTCCTATCCTGATTGATCGACCTGATGAAACTTTTTCAATATCACCCCTGGTATGGATGTGGTGAACGCTGATCCCGGGGCTGCATTGGAATTACCTTCACCTCCCCGGTATTGATTCCCAGCCGATCCGGCTTTCCTGGCATGCTGCATCACATGGTGTCCGGATTATCCCCCTACATCTGTGATTGCATGACACATCTGAACTGTTGTGGCCGTCAGGAAAAGTTCCGGATCGACGGTATATCCTGCATACGACGGAGAATTGACGGATGGAAAGGAGCGATAAGCCAGTATGAACCATTGTCCTTTTTCAGATATCCTGCTTCTTCCTGTTCACCAGGGCAAAATAGGGATCGAAGGAGAAGGAGCAGCACGGGATCTCATATGAGATCCCACTGCTCCTATCCAGCACTGTTTTGTTAAGGTGGCGAAACAGGTGGACGAATGAGATTGAATTCTCCAAATATTTTAGCTTTACTCTTGTGACATCCATGATAGGGTGGAGTGTTCCTCCACAATCGGAGCATCCCGCTGGTTTTCAACCCGATCCGACCAGGGAAAATCGGATCTTCTGCATGAATATTGCCCTCCCTGATAAGGGGTGGTCTGGCAGATTTGCCTGGTATATTCGCTCATGGGCGGGGCCCGGTGTGAGCGGGACGCGGGAGGGGCACCATTCCGGTCCCTTGAATCCTCTATCGCTGATCCCGGAGGAGATCCTGTGCTTTTCTAATCTCCCCAAGTTTTTCATCAGATACTATAGGATAGTGCAGGTCGAGCGCCTGGATCCGGGAAGAGATGATATCAGCGACAAGAGTCCATGCAAGCCACTTGTAATCGGCCGGGATTACGTACCAGGGTGCTTCCTTACTACTGGTCCGCTCGAGCATCCTCTCATAGGCTTCCTGATACTGCTCCCAGTATTCCCGTTCAGCAAGATCTCCGGACGAAAACTTCCAGTATTTCTCTCCGTTATCGAGTCGCTCAAGGAGCCTTTCGCGCTGTTCTTCTTTGGAAATATGCAGGAAGAACTTGAGGATGATGGTACCGTTCCTTGTGAGGTAGCGTTCGAATGCATTGATATCCTCGTACCGTGCCTCCCAGAATTTCTGCCCTCTCTTTCCAGGAGGGATCCGTTGCCGTGCCAGGACTTCGGGATGTACCTTTACCACCAGGAGTTCTTCGTAGTAGGAGCGGTTGAAGATGCCAATCTCACCCCTGCCGGGGAGCTTCAGAGTTGTCCTCCAGAGGAAGTCATGATCCAATTCCTCCTCGGTTGGCACCCCAAACGAGTGCACCCTGCATCCCTGGGGATTTATTCCTGACATCACATGCTTGATGGTCCCATCTTTTCCTGCGGTATCCATTCCCTGGAGGATGATCAGGATTGAATAGATGTTGTTGGCCCAGAGCAAGCCCTGCGCTTTAGCCAGCTCCGCCCTGCTGGCTTCGAGGAGTTCCTCAGCCCGCTCCTTTGCCGTCTCCGTTCCTGAGATGGTCTGATTCCTTGCAGGTATTCCCTTGGTATCGATGGTGTTCAGGTTCACTCTCTCCCCGGGATCGATCCGGAGTCTGTCAAGATACTTCTTCTTCATCATGGCATGCTACTCCTTCCTCATCACGATAACCTGGGACCAGTTCCCAGCCACCAGTACAAACGGTGGCAGGGACCCTGTACCAGAATACAAGTGTAATCATCACGGTTTCAGATAATATCAATGCACACGTCCGGG